>CAZHFA010000014.1:10662-15088 GCA_964531865.1 uncultured Bdellovibrionales bacterium | reverse complement strand
ATGTATTAGTTTTAGTGTTTGTAATTGTCGGTGTATTGGTGTTAGTTAGCGTATTGGTGTTAGTTGCCGTATTAGTAGATGTGTTAGTCACAGTATTTGTAATTGTTGACGTATTAGTAAATGTGTCTGTTATTATATTTGTAAGAGTTGGAGTTTGGGTACTTGTTTTAGTATTGGTAGATGTTATTTTTTGTGCAACCTTAACAGTTCCAATTCTTGGTCCCCCTACATGCATCGTATTTACTTTTAAATTAAATAACGATGTTATCATACCAAATTTTATCGTAGATTTTGAATTTATGAGATTTCCATTTTCAAGACGATTTCGTATTGTTGTATTTTTATCCACATCCAATTCGTCTTCGTCATATGTAAAACTTTCATTATTACCACTTGTGCCATTATTCTTAGAAATTTTTATGCCTGGAAATAGTATAGCAACATTAGATGTACAAAACTCCCCTGTATTAGCAAGCTGATAATAATTATAAACATCCCCTCCGCCTCCATGTTGTTTATCAACGCTTTTAGCAATATCACATAAATCAACCCAAAAAGATGTCATATATTCCTTAGTGCAATTTGATGAATCAGTAAAATCAGATGGTTGACAAGTTTTTCTATCGCTTTTACTATAACCATTTTTTATTAGATCTTTATAACATTTTATTAGATCCTCTGGGGAACATTTTACAAATAATGAAGCTGTAGATTCTGAAATTTTTGAGGCAACCTCTAGTTTTTGTTCAACTCTCCATTTTTCAAAAGTGAACATTCCCATCTCTATAATAGCAAATACTATAAAACTAAAAATCAAGCTAACAAGTGCAAACTCAACCAAAACAGCACCATACTGCCAAAAAATATTTTTTTTTCTAAACTTTTTAAAATTGATAATACCAAGCATTGATTTAAAGACTTAAAAAATACATTTAATTTATAAATAAAATTAGTCGCATTTTTTCATATCCACCTATATACGTCAATCATAAAAAAATTATTCCTATCAGCAATAGGACTTGAATAGACACATTTTAAACCTCTTCATTTTATTCTTCTTATATCTTGACTTTTTTACTAAAAAAATGAAAAATAACAAAGTCATTCCCCAGTAGCTCAGTTGGTAGAGCAAATGACTGTTAATCATTTGGTCACTGGTTCAAGTCCGGTCTGGGGAGCCACTTTGTTTATATATTTAGTGTTTATATATTTATACATTATATATCCTTATTTTAAGGGTATTATTGCTCATTTAAATTATCCACTGTTTTTTTGTTATGTTTAAAATATTAGTTTTAAATTGATTATAAAATTTAGTTGATTATTAAATTCTGTTTTTTTTGATTCTTTTTTCGCACCATTAGCTCAGTTGGATAGAGCGTCTGACTACGAATCAGAAGGCCGTAGGTTCGAATCCTTCATGGTGCATTTTTTGATAAAATATAAATAAAAAAAATTCCTTCAATCTATTGTAAGAACTTGAAGGAATTTATAAGAAAACCATTCATTTTGCAAAAAACCTAATTTACATAATGGGAATCTATCCCCTTATAACCGACAACAAACCAATAATTATGAGCCCTCCTCCAAAAAAGAAACAAACCTTAAAAAAAGCAACATATTCAAAAATTACTTCTTTACTTTTTCCAAAATTCATTTCCAAAATTTTTTCTGATTGCATATGTTTATTCATTATGCAATCAATAAGACGACTCTTTAATTCATTTGAAAATTTGTCATTTTCTCTAACTGAACAGATAATTTTATCTGTTCCCTTACGGGCTTTTAAGAGTTTTTCAATTCTTAAAATATCTTGATCTACGTAAAGGACTCCTGTGAAAAACAAAATCACAACCCCAGCAAAGATCAAAAACATCTTTTTTCTCCTCTCCATATTGTAATTTTATACATCTTCCCCAGAAAGAGACAGCGGAGATTACTACAAAACAATTTAAAAAGCAAATAATATTTTGACAAAACAGGTCCATTACTATAACATTCGCCCTCAGTTATTAAATGGGTAGAGCTTTAAAGTTTGCATAGAGTAATCTAGCACAGAAAGGGTTATGCCATGAACACTCATGAGGTTTTGACCGCGGGATTAGCAACCATAATCCTATGGTTCGGATGTTTTTTTCTTTACTTAACTAGGGTCATTTTTAAAGGAGACATCAATCGGCTTACATTTACACTTGGAAGCTTTCTCCTTTTTCCATTAATTTCGCTTAGCATTGCCTTAATACCAAAAGGCATACAGCAAGATTTTTGTCAACGTCTTATAAACGTTATGTTAGTTATCGAACTTGGAATTTTACCTTTAGCTTGTATCTCTCAAATTATTGAGAGAAAAAGACGGCTAAAAAATGCGTGTCCACTTTTTTTTGAAACCGTTAAGCAAATTATAAACAAAAAAAAGCGTACTTTGCTTGTAATAAAAATTAATGGACAAGAAAGAACTTTTCCATTAATTCATGGGGCTGTAGAATGTCATAAAAAGTACCTATTTTTCAGAGGAAAATGGGGAATAGAAGTGATTCCTAACATTTATGGGATATTGTCGCAAGAAAATGGAAAATTTTATTTTTCCCCTTACATAAGCGAAACATACACCAAACCTGCAAGAATTTTTCCTTCTGAAGAATTAAAAACATACTTACGTGGGAATGAGGCAGGGCAAACAGCATGTACATTGTTATATCAGGAGGATAGCAACAAACTTGAGTTGAAATTTACTCAAAATGATGGGGTATCCTTTGAAATCAACATGTAATAAAAGGTTTTTATAGGCTTTTCAATGGTATATTTTATTAAAATATACACTTTGAAAAGCCATCTTTTTATATTTTCAAATTATTCTTCAAACTTTTCATTAAACGTATTTTCAAATAATAAGCCTAATTCTGGGGAAACTTTCTCCATATTTGATGCAACAACACGAGCCATTTTAGGTTTTTTTTCCTTTATAGCCTCATAAAAAGAAATTATTAAAGTATCTTCCGTGGGTTTTCCAGACATTAAAAATTCAAGCATTTCCATATTATTATTATGTATAGCGTTTTTAAAAATTTCCCCACGATCTACACTCACATTTGCTCCAGCACGCACTAAACTTTTTACAATTAATAAATCATCTCCTTTACTAGCAACCTTTAAAGCCTCACCATAATCAGAATTAACAAAAGCCCCCTTGCTTATTAAAAAATCTACAATCTCCACACAACGATGCCTAACAGCTATTTTTAACGGTAACGAAGAATCAATATTAACCTGTGCTTTATAATCTTTTGCACCTTCCTCTACTAAAAATTTTATAACATTAAAATCCCCACTTTCACAAGCTAAAATCAACGCTTCATTCATAGCTCTTTGAGATACACCAAAACCTGCAACATATTTTACTCCATCAAGAAACCCTTCCCTTGCCCAAGCAATCAGAGCCTTATCATGATTTTTTCTTATTTCATTTTCTATTTTTGTACCATCAGATGGAAATGTCGTATCAAAAAAACCTGTCTTAGGTTTCTCAACGCATACAGCATCACTTTTAGGAACTCTATTTAAGATTCTAGCATTATTTTGATTTTGAATATCCATATTAGCCATTTTATCCTCCATAAAAAGTTGAACTTCACACTATTATTTGGCACAAAGTCCGAATAATACCATTTTATTTACCAATAAAACAAGCTAAAATATGGCATATATTTTTTATTATCACTATTTTATAGATACATTATGAAAATTATTGAAAAAAAAAGTTTTATCTAATGAAAAAAATTTGAATTAAGATTAGTGGATTTTAAATACTTAAAATTTAAAGATAACAATTTTTGTTTGATGAAATAAAATTAAAATATGAATAAAAAAATTCCCTCAATATATTTAAGCAATTAAGCTAAATATATGAGGGAAAAATGAAAACCATTAATTTTGCATTGCTGCAAGACAATACGGAATCCAGTCAATGGCGATCAAAATGATTCCAATGACCAATAATCCCCTAATAATCGAATATACTTTCACCACGTTGTGAAAGTCCATGCTCGTTTTTTTCTCGATGATCCTTTTCCAGTCAGAAACTGACTCTTCATCGTTAATTTCATTATAGAAATTAACTTGATGAAGATCATAAGCTACATCACTAATGACCTTTAAATAAATCACCAAATAAATGGAAATCAAGACGAAACCAATAAATGTAAAATACATCGCTTGGTATCCTTTCTTTTCTTATTTTTTAACCTTTTTTAAAGACCCCAAAAACCTTTAGAGGATACTATTTAAATTTTTTTTAAGCAAATAAATATATAAAAACAAGAAAATTATCTAGATAAAACAATAATGATACAACTAGTAATACACTTACCAAGAACCACCGCCTCCGCCTCCATGTCCTCCACCAGAAAAAGATCCCCCGCCTATAGAA
>CAZHFA010000014.1:5530-10652 GCA_964531865.1 uncultured Bdellovibrionales bacterium | reverse complement strand
GTGAAGATACAGATTGAAAAATGTGATTTGAACTAGAAATATTATTTTGAATATTATTATTAAACTTGTTTAAAGAAAAAACTCTAGAATTTCCCTCATACCATGTAGGAGCTTCTTTTAAAATCCCTTCAAATTTTTCGACAAACTTATTTGAAATACCTAAAGCTACCGCATATGGAAGAGCCTTATTAAAATAATCAGGTTCTTTTCTCATTAACACTTCTATTTGAGGCTTTTCAACTGAATTTATAAATTTTTTAAAGCCTTGTACCTGTGCATATACTTTATTTCCATTAGACGTTTTCTTTAATATCGTCTTAAAAATAAAAAAGAAAAATAATGGCAATAATATTTCAAAAAACCTTAACGTAAAAACATATCCCATTCCTTGTAAATACAAGATTTCATTTTGTCCTAACCCTATAGATGTAAGTACAAAAAAACATATGTAGATAATCACGATAAAAATAGGTAAAAATTTTTTTATTCTTATAGAACTTTTTGTATAAAAATCATTACTAAAAAAATCCTTCTCCGCCTGCTCTCTTAATTTTCGTGCTTCATTAAATAATTTATGATCTAAATTTTTTAACATTACATCATCACTTGATAAAAAAATCTTATTAAATAATGTTTTTTGATACTCTGGAGCATTATCTGATAAAGACTTTATTTTAACTAATGAAGTACTATTTTCATCATTATTTTTATCGATTATTTTTATATATCCTTTTGTTGCCCAATAAAAAATAAGAGAAAATATTTCTGAATTTTCTAATGAATCATTTAATAAAAATCCAAACTTTACAGGGTCCATATCTTTAGGCGGATAAAATTCTACCGGAGTAGCCACATAATCATCTTTTCCATACAAATACCATAAAATAACACACACACAATAACATAAAGATAAAAAAATAAGCTTAAAATACGATGTAAAAAACATTCTTATTTTACGAGACAACGGAATTTCAGAAAATAAATTTTTGTCAAAATCTAAAAATATTGTTATTCCTTCATTTGCCTCCAAACCACTTAGAAAATTAAATGATATCTGCCTCATGCCGTAATCAAAAATTTTTAAATCTTCTTTTCCAAACAATCTTCCAATATAAATTTTTACAGAATCTTTTTTAGGAAAAACATTTGACGGAAATTGTAGATTAAAATTTACTTTTTTGATTTTTACTGGCCAATCAGTTCCTATAATATTCCAAGAAAATACATCCTTATCTTGTAGCTTATCTACTACATTATATACTTTATATTTTATAAGATATTGTTGAACTCCATCTACTAAGAAATCTTTCTTGCCTATCTTTATAAATAAATTTTGCTTTTCATGAGTTAAGTTAAAATCTTCTTGTTGCCATTCTAAATTTTGATTACCATCTTTTTTAAATACTTTTACATCAAAAATATCCAGAAATGTTTCTTTTCCTATTTCATCATTTTTATAAATAATTGGAATAAACCTAAAAATTCCATGTTTTAATTTATAAAAATTTACAGTGATTTCTTCAGACACTTCAATCATCGAATCTTTTTTCATATCAATTGAAATATCGTATTTTTCGATATCAAAATCTTCTGCAAATAAAATAACTGGTAAAAAAATAAAAAGTAAAATCAGCGTAAAAAAATTTTTCATTTTATTTTGCCCTATTTTTAGTAATGTAAAAATTTTTTAAATATTAAATTTTATTTAAATATTCTTCTCCACGTCTGCAAATTTCTCTTGCATAATCTGTCCAGATACCTTGTCCCCAATATCGATAACAACTTGTCTGTGAACACATCAATAAAAAGAGTGAAGATATAAATCTTTCATCATTAGTTGGAATTTTACCTTGTATAATCTTCTCATTAAAAAGAACACTTAATTTATCCATTGGTTTTAAAACATTTTCATATCCTTGTACCCATGAAATATTATTTGTCCAACTTCCACCTTCCATATTGAAATGATAATCCTTTTTAGGAAGCTCCTTAATTACCTCATCAAGTTTTTCTTTTCCAGATCCAATTTCATAATTATCCCAAAGCATTTTTTGATGTATTGGTTGAATTACAGGTAAATCCTCTTCTTTTATTCCAGTACTAAAGAAAAATTCTAAATATTCACTTCCATTCATTAACACAACATTTGATTCTCTTGTAATTCCTCCAGAAACTTCTTTAAATTTTCCTGGAAATTCATTCATCATTACACCGCCATTCTCTCCATCAGCAATTTGATTTACACATTGTGGAATATTTTTTCCTGCAAAATCAATTCGACTTAAACTTTGTGCTTCATAAAAGGGTTGCATTTGAGCGACAAGTTTTGTATCACTTCCTTGAGTTTTTATTAAAGCAATTATACTAACTTCTTCTCCATTTGAATTTTTACAAACTAATTTATGTGGAATATGTTTTAAAGTTATTGCTCCTCCATCTAAAGTTTCAACGGTATGTTCTTGAATAAGAACCCATTGATATCCACATTCTTTTAAAGATTTTACATATTCATAAGCAATATCTGGCTGATTTGGAAGCGCCATTTCAGAAGGAGAAAATCCTCTTACTCTTGCCAAAGCATCAAGGCCAAAAATTGAAGCAAAATGTTGTTGCCATGCTTTTAAGTGTAATCTGTAATCTTGTACTGGTGTAGATGGTGCCACAGCATGCCCCCAAGGACATCCAAGCCATTCTATATAACGATTATATTGATTATCGCAAGTTATACGTTTTAAAGCATCAATTACATCATTTGCCCCCATATTACGAAGCCCATGAAAAAGAGTGCCAGAATATTCAAGCATACAACGAGGCTCTTTGCCTTGTCCTACAAGCTCTGGAACGAACTCCCCCATTCTTTGATAACACCACTTAAAAACTGATGCATTATAATTATCCCCAACTCCTTGATTATCCATCATGTATTTTAAATTGCTTATAAGTTCTGCAGTTCTTAAATCGTTTCCTCCAGCAGGAATAAGCGGTTGATGACAATGAAGTGCAATTGTAGCGACAGCTTTTATTTTTGAAAAATCAAATGGAGATTTCCCCATATAAAATTTTGTATTTTTATTTTGATTTATTACATCGTTAACTTCATTTTCAAAACCTGCTATAGTTGGAACGCCATATTGATATTCTGGAATTTGATTCATATAAAATCCTTTATAAGAGATACTAATTATAATATATTAGACAATTAGTTTATCGTAAAGGGACAAAAAAAAATGAAGAATATTTTACTTTTTGAAGCAGATTGTTTAAAAGGCACAAAGGATTTAGCAATAAATGAGCTTTTAAAATTAGGAAACACACTTGAAATTTATAAAAATGATAATGATGAATCAATAATTTTTAGTTCTGAAGAAAATTATCAAAAATTTAAAAGTTTAAAAAGAATCGTCAATTTATATTATCTTTTATGTTTTCCTGCAAAAGGCCCTGGGAATTTATTAGCAATAAAAAATATATCAGAAATCTCTCTTCATATTCAAAAGGCAATAAAAAATTCTTTAGATTTTCCTGCAAAAACTTTTAGAATAAGTGCCGCAGGAAGTGAAAGTGAAACATATAAAGAAATCATAAAAAAGATATCTCATTTTACTGGGCTTTCTTATGATAAAAAAGATGGTGATATTCTAATTAGATTTAGAAAATCTTTAAATTCAAAAGCAAGTGTTTGGGAAGTTCTTATACGACTCTCATCTCGCCCTCTATCTTTTAGAGAATGGAAAAAAAATAATTTTAATGGGGCATTAAATCCAATTTTAGCAAATATATTATACGATTTAGCGACTCCTAAAAAAGGAGACAGTATGCTTAATGTGATGTGTGGTTCCGGAACTATTTTAATTGAAGCTTTTTTTAGAAAAAAATTAACAAGAATTGTAGGAATAGATAACAACAAAGAAGTATTAACACTATGTGAAGAAAATATTAAAAATGCAAAATGTTCTGATATTGAAATATTTGAAATGGATGCATGCAATTTAAAATTTAAAGATAATGAATTTAATTTTGCTTTACTTGATTTCCCTTGGGGAGAAAATGTTGGAGATAAAAAAGATAATTTAAAACTTTATACAAAAACATTAAATGAATTAAGACGTGTTGTAAAAAAAGGTGGTAAAATTGGGGCTATTTCTCAAGATATCCATTCTCTAGAATTGGCAATAAAATCTTGTAATCTATCAATCACAGGGAGAAAAAAAGTATGGCAAGGCGGTTTTTTCCCAGAGATTTTTATTTTAGAATAAAATTTTAGTTAGATAAAAAACATTTAGACAAAAAAAGAGCCATTATAAAAATGGCTCTTTTTTTTTGCGAGTTTTGGGGAGGGATTTAAGAAATTATATTTTTTAATTTATTTCTGTACTTTTTTGTTTTCCAAAAACCACTGTATTACATTTTACATGTATACCATTTTCTTTTGATGTTACTTCAGAAATAAAAACCCCAGGCTCAAAAGAACGTTTCTTTAAAATTTCAATATTATCTTCATCTGGGACAATCATTTTTGCTTTAATTGAAAAATTTATTTCAACCTCTAACTCATCTTCTGATTGGTTTAGGAATTTTGTTATCATTCCATATATAGGATAAGTACTTCCGACTTCAACTTCTTGATTTTGAATTTCAAGAGTGTTGTTCTTTAAACTTTCTTCTTTGTCTAAAATTTTCTCTGCCATAACTACCTCGCAAAAATAATTCAAAAACTGTAGATGTAAGGTCCGTTACTTATAAAAATTGATTCAAAAATTACATTCACAAAATAAAAAAAGAGTAACAATCAGATGAGAGAATCTAAAAAACTTTGTGTAATGTTATACTATTGCAGACTTTCAGCCTGCAGGAGTAGAAAGGGACTATACCCCCAGGGTAGCATCTCTTACAGAGATGCAAACCCTGGGCTACGTCGTTTGGCTCCTTCGGAGCGGGAACATTTAGCATGAAAAAATATTAACTTTGCTCTTTCAGAGCAACAAAAAACTTCTTCTCCCAATAAAAAAGAATAGGAATAACCAATGCATATTTTCTTTTCAGAGCAAAAAAAAACTTCTTCTCCCCATAAAAAAGAATAGGAATAACCAATGCATATTTTCTTTTCAGAGCAAAAAAAAAC
>CAZHFA010000014.1:716-5430 GCA_964531865.1 uncultured Bdellovibrionales bacterium | reverse complement strand
TTCTTCTCCCCATAAAAAAGAATAGGAATAACCAATTCATATTTTCTTTTCAGAGCAAAAAAAAAACTTCTCCTCCCCATAAAAGAATAGGAATAACCAATTCATATTTTCTTTTCAGAGCAAAAAAAACAATCCTATCCACAAAAACTAACTTACAATCAGATGATAACTTCTTATTTTCCAATACAAAATTTAGAAAAAATACGCCCTAAAATATCTTCATTATAAGTTTTTCCGATAATTTCTTCTAAAGCATTTAATGATAATTTTAATTCTGCACTTATAATTTCTAGCGGTAAACTATTAACAATTGCATCAATCGACGATGAAAGGCTAGAAAATGATTTCTCTAAACAAAGAAGATGTCTTTGATTCGTAACAATTACTGATGATTCTTGAAAATGATTTTTTGATTTAACAAAATCTTCTAAAGCCACTCTTAGCTCCTTAATTCCAATATCCTTTAGAGCTGAAATCTTTAACACAATGTCATCTTTTATAAAAGATATTTCCTTATCATTTAAATCAATTTTATTTTGAATAATCCAAAAATTTTTATTTTGTTCTTTTAAAAATTTATATAACTTTTCACTTTCTATTTCATTTAAAGAATCTGTTAAAAACAATATTAAATTCGCCCAATTTATTTTTTCTTTTGCTAAGTCAACACCGATTTTTTCCACTGCATTATTTGTATCTCTAATTCCTGCTGAATCACAAAAAATAAATTCAATTCCATTTATAGTCGCTTTTTCTTCTATTAAATCTCGTGTCGTCCCAGATATATCAGTAACTATTGCTCTCTCTTTAACTAACAACTTATTTAATAAACTACTCTTGCCAGAGTTTGGGACACCGAAGATAAGCACTCTAAAACCTTCTTTTAAACTTTGCCCATAGTCAAAAGAATCAATATAAGTTTTTAATATTTTTTTTGCATCTAGTAATTTTTCTTTTATCGCCTTTAAAGAATTAGGGGTAATATCCTCCTCAGGAAAATCAATATGAGCTTCAAGTTCAGATAAAATATTTCTTAAAGGCTCTCCTAGCTTTTCAATTGCCTTTGAAAATCTTCCATCTAAATTTTCTTGAGAAAGTTTTAATGATTCTTCCGCCCCTGATAATATGACATCATTTACAGCCTCTGCTTGAACAAGATCTAACTTACCATTTAAAAACGCACGTTTTGTAAATTCCCCAGCTTCCGCAGGCTCCGCACCTGCTACATACAAAGCCTTTAAGACATTTTTAACTATAAGCGGATTTCCATGCAAATTAAGCTCAGCGACATCTTCTCCTGTATAGCTTTTGGGCCCTTTAAAAAAGACTGCTAATCCCTCATCTAAAATTTCTTTTGTCTCTGGATTTATAAAATTGCCAAAAACGCACATTCTTTCATTATCAATAGGAGAAATTTTTGAAATAAAAATTTTTTTTAAAATTTTTGACGTTTCATTTCCGCTTATTCTAACTATAGCAATCCCTGATGGTGCTAAAGCACTTGCAGGAGCTACTATAGTTTTTGATTCTGGCATAAGATAAAATTAAAAAAGCGTTAAAATATAAGCAAAACCAAAGATAACGCCACTTCCAATTAATGTACTCTTAAAAGGAGAAATCTTATCACCTTCTGCTTTTAGAACTTTTTGTTGAACAATTGAAATAAGATTATTTGTTAACCAATACAAAACAAGTCCTGATGGAAATGGATGAATAAGAAATATACCTGTAAAAATTATAGGTGTAATTAACATCGCTTTTTTTTGAGCTGGATCCATAGCACTTGGAGTAGTAAGTTGTTGCACAAACATACTTATTCCCATAAGTAAAATCATAACAGGAATTCCAATACCAAAAACTTGCAATGTTTCTGGAGAAGATAAATCTGTAATCCAAAGAGCAAAAGCAGAATGTCTTAAACTTATTGAGTTTAATAATGCAACATATAATCCAAAAAACACTGGGATTTGAATTAACATTGGAATACAACCCCCCATAGGGTTTACATTATTTTTCTTATATAGATCCATAATTGCAGTGTTTAATTCATTTGGATTTTTTATTCTCTCCCTTAATTCCTTCATCTTAGGTTGTAAATCTTGCATTTTTTTCATTGACTTCATACTTGCAGAAGTTAATGGTAAAAAAATCATTTTTATTATTAAGGTTAACAATACAATTGCTAATCCATAATTTCCTAAAAAATTATAAAAGATTTTTATTAAAGAAAGTAATGGATATGCAATCACTGAAAAGAACCCTAAATCAATGCTTTTTTCAAGACCATATCCAGTATTTTTTAAAATATCATGATCTTTTGGCCCAACATAAATTTTAATACTTTTATTTGCAGAATCTAATCTTCCCTGCATTACAAAATTATTATTTGCTGTTCCAAACCTTGTATTATCGGTAGATGATAATGGAATTAGTGTGGCACTAAAATACTTATATCCCGCACTAATCCAAAGGTTTTTTCCAAAATCTTTTATTGGCTCTCTTAAATCGTTAAATTTTATTTTTTTTATTTTATTTTCATTTGTTAAATGTAAAACTGAATATTCATTATAAGTATCAAGCTCTGTTACAGCTTTATGTTGCCACTCAACCCAAGCGTTGTCATTTGTTTGGGGAAGCGGTAATGAAACATCAAAAACGTAAGAAGACGGAGAAATTAAAATTTCTTTTTTTACGACTTCACCATCGCTATCTTTCCCGGTTAAAATAATTTTTGCATTATTCTTAATCAAAAAAGTTTTATCTGTTATTTTTTCTGACCCATTAGATTCAAGCGTAATATCATATTTTATAAGATCATCACGTTTTCCATTATACACGACTGCTAAGGGATAATAAGACCCTTCTGAAACATCTATAAGCTCAACTAACTCTTTAGAATGTAAATCAACATTATACTTTTTTAATTTATATGAAAGTATCTTACCTCCAAGTTCTGAAATACGCATTTCAAAAAGAGGAGTAATAAAAGTTTTTGAAACAGCCTCTAATGCTTCTTTTTGCGGAACTAAATCATTTACTACGCTAGGAGATTTTACAGTTACATCACTTGGAATTAAATTATTATTTGCCGTTAGCGTTGGTTGTGCATTAGCATTAGCATTAACTTTGGTATCATTATTTTGTGCTTGTCCTTGAGTATTCTGTACTTGCATTTGTTGCGGAGCTGGTAAAATCAATCTTGAGTAAACCATTACCAAAGCAAAACTAATAATCGATGCAAATACTATCCTTTTTACATTATCATTCATAAATAAAATCCTACATGTTTTAAATTTTTAAATTTTTAAATTTTCTTACAAAACAGCAAGTTAAGATAACATAAACTTTTAATATTTAAAAGGCAGTGACCTTTTTTTAAAATTACTAAAAAAAGACTAGTTTTTCTAACATTTTTAAAATAGGAATAGATACTTTTTGAAAAGTATCTGTCAACAAAAAACAAATTAAAATAATAAATCCATACTTTTCAGTTCTTGAATAATAGTAAGATAACTTTCGCGGTAAAATTCCATTTAAAATTCTCCCCCCATCAAGAGGAAGTATTGGAACTAAATTAAAAATCATAAGTACGGCATTTACCATTACAGAAGCCTGTAAAAATGGAATGATATAAACAAGCAAGTTTGTAACAACTAGATTATTCATTGTCTTAATCAACAAAATTATTCCAATTAACAAAATATAAGAAATAAGAGCTAATAATAAATTCATTGTTGGACCTGCCAAAGCCACTATTGCCATTCCTCTTCTTGGATGTTTAAAATAATTAGGATTTACAGGAACTGGCTTTGCACCACCTAAAATAAACTTTGAACCGGATAAAATAAGCATTGCAGGAAGTAATATTGTCATAAATAAATCTACATGACGAAAAGGATTTAAAGATAATCTTTTGGCCATTTTTGCGGTTGGGTCTCCAAGCTTTAAAGCAACAAGCCCATGTGCAATTTCATGTAAAATAACACCAATAAAAAGCGGAATTAAAAAAATTAGATAAGAAAAAATTTTATTTGAAATCATAATTTTAAAGATTAACTTATTTTCATAAACTTTTGCAGTGTATAAAAAGAAAATATAAAAAAAATAAAAATGGAGTGAAGATAAAAAAAACTTAATAAAGGCCCTTATTAAGATAATAGGAAAAAAATTTTCCATTAACCTTTTTGTTTATTTACCAACAACAAGCAACAGGGGCACAACACACCGGTGCACACTGTACAGGGACACAACATACCGGTGTACATGGAACACATTGAGCAGGTACACATTGTACGGCGACACATGGGACACATTGTACTACTGGTTGCACAACTACCGGTTGCACTACCACAGGTTGAACGACAACAGGTGGTGGACAAACAACAGGCTGTTGAATGACAACAGGCTGTGGAACTGGTACTTGCACAACTCTTTCTTTTACTACTACCCTCTCCACAATTTGAGGAGGGGGCGGTGGTTCTTTAATTACCACAACCTCTTGTCTTGGTGGCATGCATGGCTCACATGGACGCGGTGGCAAAAGATCACACGGAGTGCTATCTTCTGGAACGCACCATTTTGTCGGCTCACACGGGGCCACAGGAACTGGTGGTGGCAAGTACTCAGGTTCTGCACAAACTTCTGGCACACATGGTGTCGGAGCTGGTGCAATTGGTGGTATGTATGGAGCCGAGCAAACTTCCGGTGCACATGG
>CAZHFA010000014.1:0-706 GCA_964531865.1 uncultured Bdellovibrionales bacterium | reverse complement strand
GGACGTGTGCTAGGAAGACTGTAAGTTGGGGCACTTGCTCTAAATCCATTACTTACTCCAATTGATTGCCGAACCCCACTAGACGGCAATATTTCTTGACGCACCGGAGGCAACGCCCCCGCATCAATCCTAGAGCCAATCGAAACCAGTGCAAACTGGTTTCCTTGGCGGTTCGCTGCACGACATCCTGTTAACGCTAACAGAATTAAGGTGCATGACGCCAAACGCCAATAGGGAAACATCATCTCTCCCCCTTTCTACCCATATTCTGGGTTTTTGACCATAAAACCAAAATTTTTTAACAATCTCACTCCAAGACGCTATATAATCAATGAATAAAATAAACTTGTCAAGCAATTAATTAATAGCTATGAAGACAGAATCTTTTTTAGAAAAAAACTAATAATACAAAAATAGTAAAAAAAACATGCTATTTATCCATTTTTGCATTCATTTAGAATTATAAATTATTTTAATATGTACAAGCCTTATTTGCCAAACTTACTCTTTTCTCAAGATGCTTATATGATTCATATGGATTTAAAATTCCAGTTACATATTGAAATAAAGCCATATGACTCTCCGCTCTATGAACCCAATCATGGCGAGATTTTGCCGCCTGTAAAATTAAAGCCTTTCTTAGCTCCTCATCCTTCGTAACATTTAAGCCATAACACATTGCTTGATAAAACGCATCCGATGTGTA
>CAZHFA010000013.1:4790-15549 GCA_964531865.1 uncultured Bdellovibrionales bacterium | reverse complement strand
TTGGCTTTCTTGAAGGCCCTCCCTCATAATCAACCAATTCGTGCTGAGAAAACTCTTTTTTCCTAGCTCTCTTTTTATCAAATTTTTTCCCTTGATCTGATGTCCCCTCCGTATCTAAAGAACCTGTTTCTTTTTTAGCCTTTTTAAAGCTACCAGAAGATGACTTTATAGTTTCGCTTTTTTCCTTACTAGAACTTGGCGTTGCTGTATTAAATTGAGATAACTCAATTTTACCTAAAATCTTTGGACCTAACTTTGATTTTTTTATAATGACCTCTTCCTTAACTTTTTTAACTTCTGATTTTATATCTTCATTGTCTTTTGAAGGTTCTTGCTTTTTTAAGATAATTTTTTCTTCTTTCTCAGCTACTTTACTTTCTTCTTGATTTATTTCTACTTTTGCTGCCTCCAACGTATCATCGACTCTCTCTTCTTGTGCATCCTCTTTTACAACATCATCTTGCTGTTGCATTATTGGCTGTTCTAAAATTACTTCCTGTCTTTTTTCAATTGATTTAACAACTACTGGCTCTTCGACAGACTCTTCCTTACTTTCAACCGCTCTCCTTCTTCTTATAATATTTCCAGACCTTTTTTCTACAATGGTATCTGACTTTCCAGTTAACTTATCAACTCGTGTTGTCGTAGTAACAATTGGCTCTTTAGCATTTAAATTTTCTAAATTTTTATCTTGACTAAAAAACTTTTTTATTCTTCTAACTTCATCATCTTCAAGTGCATTTGAGTGTGATTTTTTATCGACCATTCCCAATTCTTGAGCCTTATCAATAATATCTTTATTATCAACTCCTAACTCTTTTGCTAACTCATAAATCCGTATTTTCGCCATATGTTTCACACCCCACTTAACTAAAAATTCTCAACTTTCATTTAAGTAATATTTATTTTGTATAATTTAAAAATTTCTTTACATTAGAAAAAGCATCAAAAAAATGAATCTTTTCATTTTCTTTAACCTTAAAAGTCTTTCTAAATACTCTCTCCATATACTTAAGATCATATTTTTCCAAACACTCTAAACTTAAATGGATATATCCTCCCCTTCCATTCATTTTTTGATTCATATCAAAAAAAATACGACCATCATTTCCTAAAACAAACCTTAACAAATTACACTTACTACTTTTTTTCTTGCATACTATACAAGTCCTTTCATTAGATTTTTCTTTATCAAGCATATATAGTTTTTTTAATATTAAAAATTATTTTTATGCCTAAAAAAATCATCTAATGTTTTTTTTAACAATCCAAACTCTTCTTCATCTAATCCTTCTAAAGAGGACATTTGAGAAAAATCTTTAACAGCTAAATCTTGAATGGATTTATAACCCAAGGAATACAACTTCTGTTTTACACTATCACTTATTGCTAAATTATTTAAATCAGAAATTTCTTCCCTATTTGCATCCCCCATATTAAGCTCTTCTAAAGATGCAACCCCCTTTGCACTTTCTATTATTTTAGTTGCAATTTCCGGAGTAAAACCATCGATCTCTGATAATTCTTGCTCTGATGCGTCAGCCACTTCACCTGCACTAATGTATCCCTCTTGAAATAATATTTGAGCTCTTGAAAAATCAACGCCATCTATTTTTTCTAAAGACTCTAATGCTTGTTTTGTTTCTTTCTCAACAGACCCGACACTACGGACATCTATCTTCCATCCTGTAAGCTTACTTGCAAGTTTTACATTTTGTCCGCCCTTGCCTATAGCAAGAGATAATTGATCGTCTGCAACAATAACTTCCATTGTTTTTTCGTCCTCATCCATAACAACACGTGTCACTTCCGCAGGAGATAAAGAGCGTGCTATAAACGATGGCTCATCAGATGTCCAAGTTATTATGTCTATTCTTTCCCCACGCAATTCTTGCACTATCGCTTGAACACGAGATCCTTTTACACCAACACATGCTCCAACTGGATCAATTGCAGAATCCTCAGAAAAAACAGCAATCTTTGCTCTTTCCCCAGCTTCCCTTGCAACGCCTTTTATTTGGATTATACCTTCAGCAATTTCAGGAACTTCTTGCTCAAAAAGCTTTCTTAAAAAGTTTGGATGACTTCTACTTAAAATAATCTGTGGGCCTCTTGCAGACCTATCGATATCTAATATCATCGAACGAACCCTATCTCCTTGACGATATCTTTCTTTGGCAATTTGCTCTCTCTTAGGAAGAATTGCTTCAGTCCTACCCAAGTTAACAATTACATTTCCTTTCTCATATCTTTGAACAATTCCATTTATTGTATCTCCCTTTGAACCTTTATATTCTTCATAAATGACTCCTCTTTCTGCATCTCTAAATTTTTGAACAATAACTTGCTTTGCAGTCTGAGCAGCAATTCTTCCAAGATCTGAAGAATCCAGCTTTTTTCCAAGCTCATCACCAATTTCTGCATCGGGATCAAACTGTGCCCTAGCATCCTTTATACTAATTTGCGTATCAGGATCAGAAACTTGCTCAACAACAACTTTAAATTGAACAACTTCCATCTCTCCATTTTCTGTATTGTAACTTGTTTCTAAATTAAGACCATGTCCGAAATGCTTTTTAGCTGCGGACAACATGGCAGACTCTATCGCTTCTACAAGAACTTTTTTATCAATCCCCTTATCTTTTCCAATTTGGCTTAATATTGCATTTAGTTCAAATTTCATTTTATTTTCTCTCTATTGAATTAAAATCAAAATCTATTCTGGCGTCCTTTATATTATCAAACTGAATAATATACTGTTTTTGTAAAACATCATTAAACACCTCAACAATACCGCCATCAACATTTTTCAAAACTCCCGAAATGTTTTTTCTATCTTCCAAGAGATCTTGAAGCCTTATTTTTACATTTTCCCCGATTGCCCCATAAAAATGTTCCTTAGTCCTTAACTTTCTATTTATCCCCGGACTAGAAACTTCTAATGATGTTCCAAAAGAAAGGATATCTTCATATTCAGGAAGATTTGCTATCCTCCTACTCACCATGGCACAATCATTGATTGCTATTTTCTTATTTTTTGAAAAAAGATACACCCTTAGCACACCAGAAGTCGAAACAGGATATTCAATATCATATAAATCAAATCCCTCTTGATTTACAATTTCCTCAATATTATGTTTTATTTCTTCCTTACTAAGCATACAATTTTTCTAAAAAATACAGCTGTATATAAATAAAAGTCCACATCGATCATTTACTATATCAAAGTAAAGATACAAGGCTTATTAAAAAAAAACAATAATATGCACTTGAATAAACATACAAAGCAAGGACATGCTTCATACAAAAAAAGCGAATGGACCTTTCAAACAACTTTGAGAAAAATACCACACATTTTATTTTTTCGCAAGGAAATAGTAATTAAAAAGCTAATCCGTTATATCTTCTTCATGTTCATCTTTTTCATTTTCATTTCTTTTTCTAATAATAATTTTTATATTAGATCCTTCAAATGGAAACTCTCTTCTTATTTCATTTTTTAAATACCTAAGATAAGAAAAGTGCATACTCTTAGGATGATTTACAAAAACTACAAAAGTCGGAGGAGCTATTGAAATTTGAGTTGCAAAAAATACTTTTATTATCTGCCCTCTATAAGGAGTAGGAGGACGTCTATCAAAAGCTGTTGTTATAATTTTATTTAATTCCCCCGTTTTTATTCTATATCTTGCTCCTTCAAAAATTTCTTTTACCTTTGGAAGAACTTTTAAACATCTTGTACCTTCACTTGCAGATATATACATAATTGGAGCATATCTTGCAAACTTAAAAGCATCATAAATATCTTCTTCAAATTTTTTTACAGTCTTATGATCTTTTTCAACCAAATCCCATTTATTTGCAAGAATCATGAAAGGAATTCCTCTATCATGAACAAGTCCTGCAATTTTTTGGTCTTGTTCTGTTACAACTTTTTCTTGGCTTGCATCTAAAATTAAAACTGCTACATCTGCATTTGTTAAAGTCTCAATTGTTCGGATTGTGGCATATTCTTCAATAGAATCATCCTCCACTTTTGCTTTTTTTCTTAGTCCCGCTGTATCAATCAAAATATAATTCTGTCCATTAGATTTTACTGATACCTCTATACTTTCTCTTGTCGTTCCAGGTATATTTGATGTGATTAATCTTTTCTCACCAAATAGTTTATTTATCAAAGTGGATTTTCCCGCGTTTGGTTTCCCAACAATTGCCACTCTTATAACATCATCAACTACATTTTCGTTTTCTAAAAGTTTCTTATCAAAACATTCCTTAATTTGAGAGATAAGTTCCCTTACTCCAATATTATGTACAGCACTAATACAAACAAAATTTTCAATTCCTAATGAATAAAAATCACTTGATGAAAACTTATCTGAATCTTTCTCGCATTTGTTAATTGCCCAGATTACAGGTTTTCTAACGCCATACATAAGTTTTACTACATCACTATCTAATGGGTGTACTCCTAATTTTCCATCGAAAACAACAACTATTGCATCAGCTTGATTGATAGCTACTTTTGCTTGTTTTGTAATTTCATCTTGAAATTCGTCATCACTTTCCCCAACAAGACCACCTGTATCAATTAAGTTAAAAGTAAATCCCTGAGTTGTAACCATTGCATAACAACGATCCCTTGTAACTCCAGGGCAATCTTCAACTATTGCAATTCTCCTTCCTGCAATTGCATTAAATAACGTCGATTTTCCAACATTCGTTCTTCCAATAATTGCTATTTTGGGGATAAATTTTTCCATATTTTACCTTAACTTTTACTTTTCTTCTAAATTAAACTTTTTTTTCACGCGCCCTATTGCTTCTCTAGCTGCCATTTGTTGAGATTCTTTTTTAGTAGAGCCATTTCCACGCCCCAAAACTTCACCATCAACTTCAACAACACTTACAAAATTCGGAGAATGCTCAGGCCCATCCACACATACCAATTTATATTCCACGACACCTAAAGTCACAGTATGCAACAATTCTTGCAATTCGGTTTTTGGATCAAAAGGATTTACAGTTAAAACTTTATCTTCAAAAAGATTTTTTATTACATCAAAAACCACTTGAAAGCCTCCCTCAATATAAATTGCCCCTAAGACAGCTTCCATAACATCAGATAAAATTGAAGGTTTTTCTTGACCATTATTAGCCTTTTCTGCCCGACTTAATTTTATAAAAGATCCAATATTTAAATCATTAGCAATTATTGCCAATGTTTTATAATTTACAAGTGCAGCTCTCATTTTTGAAAGCTCCCCCTCTGCAGACTTTTCGTGTTTTCTTAATAATAAATCGGCAATTACTAAATCTAAAACTGCATCTCCCAAAAACTCACATCTTTCATAATCATCATTCCTTCCTTTATGATGAAGAGATCTATGAGTTAAAGCTTTTTCTAATTTTGTTTTATCTTTAAATACATAACCTAAACTTTTTTCTAACTCTTCATATTCTGAAGGGACGTCTACCACCTTATTATTTTTAAATAAATTAAATCTCATGCTGATGCTCTCTAAAAAAAACATTCTATTTCATAGCATCATTTTTTAAAAAAGCTTCAAATTGTAAAGCGTTTTAAAAAAATGACGACATTAAAAGCTACAATGACTTCTCCAATTAACAACAACATATCAATTGGAGTTTCTCCAATTTTATCAAATTCACTTACAAATGCGAATAATACTAGCAATATTCATCAAACATTGTCAAAAACTTCTATTCAAACTATTCAAGCTAATGTATCCACAAACATTGCAACACAAAGTGCTACGACTCTTGGAAGTAACAGAAAAGATGGTATTCAACACCCTACACCCAGAGTAGAAAAAGGATTTAACATTAAAGAAGATAAACAGTTAAAAGACAATGAAGAAAATGATGAAAAAACAATAAATAAAAAAATAAATCTAAGAATTTAGTTAAGACAAAAAACTTTTTATCTTAACCAACAAAAATATTAACTAATTATTTCTTTATAGAAGTTGCAGTAGCTTTTTTTACCCTCTTTCTAACATTACCATAACTTCCTTTAAAAATTTTTCCCCTTCTAGTTTTTGAATCACCACGTCCCATTTTTTTTACTCCTTTTTAATTAAATATTTAATAATTTTTTAAATTTTGTGCCGCTGCACCACCTAAAAAGAACGTAACCTTATCCTCTACGTTCTTATATAACATTACTGGAATTTCCTTGGGGGAATAATTCCCTTCCAAGACTTTCTGTACTATTTCAGCCTTTCCCTCATCACAAGCAATGAAAAATATCTTTTTTGCACCAAAAAGTACATGCGATGAAAGTGTCACGCGCTCACACGAAGATCTTGATAAATCTTTAACAACATAAGAAATATTTTTCTCTACCTCAGGAAGTTCTGTATCTGGATAAATAGATGCTGTAAATCCGTCTTTTCCAATTCCAAGTAACGCAATATCAAATACAGGAAGCTCCCCGTTTTTCAAATTCATACTTTCTTCTATATCTTTACTATACTTTTTGCAAGACTCTTCTATGGAGAGATTTTCAGTTTCAACTCTTACAAACTTAGGACTTGAAACTAATTTACTTAATAACGTTTCATAAACCATTCTATAGTTACTCAAATCACTCTCAAATGGCACAAAACGCTCATCTGTTAAAAACAACTTCAATTTAGTCCAATCGATCTCATCTCTTCTTGGCGGAACAGAAAGACTTCTATAAATAGATGAAGGGGTTTTTCCACCTGCTAAAACAAAAGAACAACTTCCGTTTTCTTCAACAAAATCACTTATAGCAAGAATTAATTCATCAGCAACAACACCTGCAAAATCAACCTTTGCAATCTTTTCTACAATTGCTTCTTTCATAATGGAAAACTCCTTATTTTCTATAACAGTACATTCGGCATACTAACTTATTTTAAAAAATTTTTCAAGCTAGCGATTTGGATATTAAGCAACCTTCTAAATCATAGCCAACTGTTCTTTTTATTAAAACATTATAAATTTTTCCAACCTGTATTTCTTTCTCACTCAATTTAGAATCAGTTATAAGCACTCTTCCATCAACATCGGGAGCTTGAAACTCTGTTCTACCAACTAAAATTGAATCTGTTTCTTCATGTACAGATTCTAACAAAACCTTTATCTCTTTTCCCTTTAGGTTACGTAATGCCTGAACTCTTATTTTTTGTTGTAACATTTCTATTGCCTTTATATTTCTCTTAGTTTTTAATTTTTTTTCTTTATACGAAGGGAAATTTTTATATGCATTAGTCCCCTCTTCAAAAGAATATGCAAAAACTCCAACACTAGCAAAAAAACCTCTTGATATAAAATTTTTTAAATCTTCAATATCTTCTTCTGTTTCATTTGGATAACCTAATATAAATGTTGTTCGAATAGCAATTTCAGGATATTTTTTGTTGATACTTTCAATAATTTTCCATGATGAAAACTTTCCCAAAGGACGATACATTGCCTTTAGTACATTTTCACTTGAATGTTGCAAAGGAAGATCGATATATTTACAAAAATTTTCATATTTTACTAATCGCGACAACAAACCATCATTTATTCCTGTTGGATATAAATATAATAACCTAAACCAACATGGGATTTTTGCATCATAAAGTGCATCAATAAGAGAATTTAAACTTGAACCATCTTTCAAATCCTTACCATAAGAACTTAAATCTTGGGCAACAAGATTAATTTCGGATACCCCTTCTTTTGATAATCTTTTTGCTTCTTTTACAATAGATTCAATACTTCGACTCTTTAAATCTCCTTTTATGCTAGGAATTGTACAATATGCACATTTATGTTGACATCCTTCAGAAACTTTTATATAGGCACTACAAGTCGGACTAGAAATTACACGTGGTAATTTATCATCCCCTAAAAAAGATGAGAAATCTTTATATATTGGACCACTTTTATCTTGAATAATGATCTTGGGAAGTTTTGAAAAATCTTCCGTACTTAAAAAAACATCAACTTCTGGAAATTCAGAAAATAATTTTTGTTTATACCTATGTATTAGGCATCCCGTCAATACAAGCTTTTTTAAGCACCCTGTCTTCCTTAATTCATTAACCGCCAAGATACAATCAATACTTTCTTTTATACTGCTTTCAAGAAATGCACATGTATTTATAATCACAATTTCTGAATTCTCAGTCTCATTTTCATAAAAAAAACCAGCTTTTTGCATAATTCCAATTATAAACTCAGAATCAACTTCATTTTTTGCACACCCTAACGTAATGACAGAAAAATTTTTTAACATTAAACAAACTCTCCTTTTGCTATTTTCATACAACTTTATTTATTATCTATTAAATCATAACCTTCTGGAATATTAACTGTAAAATCACTGTTTTTTACATTTTTGTTAAGAACAATATTAGAAAGTTTAAAAGATATTGTATTCCCCCCCAATTCTTCCACAAAAATTTTATCAACTAATAATGTTTTTTTATTTACAGACAAAACTAATGTCTCCATTTCTCCCTCATTTTTAGGACTAAAAGTTAACACATAAGAGGTTGTCTCTTCTTTAAAGTCTTTGACTAAAAAATCTTTTTGAATATCTCCAAGTCCTGCAAGAAAGGTTAAAGGGATTTTTGAATGTAAAACAGAATCTGCAGAATCTCTTACTACTTGCTTGTATTCATTATTAAGAAAAGTTAATCCTTCTTTTGTAATAAGGTAAACTTGACTTCTTGGACTACTATACTGAACTTTTATATTGTTAGGGATTAATGCCTTAAATTCTCCTTTACTTTTTTCTTCTTCTCCTAATGCCTCAGAACGAGAAGTCTGAAAGAATTTTGCATTGATTGTCTTGATGCTTTTATAATTTTTTTGTACTTTTGATAAAAAAGAATTTATCTCTTCTACTTGTTTAGGATTTTTTGCAAAAACAAAATTTGTAATCATTAGAAACATACAAAAAAAACTTAATATCTTCTTCATGTTAAATACCTTTTTATTATTTAATATAAAATTTTTTATAATATAAATCATCTATTTTTTATTGCAATCTTAATATGATACCTTGTCAAATAATACAATGATTAGTATCTTTAGCATTAAGAAGGAATTCATAAAAAATTTTTTTTAAATTAAATGAATCACTTATAAGATAGAGAAAGAGCAACATAAGGAGTTTTTTTATAAAAATTCCGACACCTCTTAGTGAGTTTTCATATAGTAGATTTTTTATTTTTTTAATTTTATGTTTTTATATCTTGAATCTTTATTTTTAAAAATTATTCAGTGTTACCTTAATCTTGGATTATGGGGACTTCTTATAATACTTCCCTTTGCATGTGGATTGTTAATTATTCAATTTAAAAGAAATGTATTAGCTTCAAAAGCTCCTGTTATCTTAGCAGCTTTTTTATTATTTATCGGTGCTGTCTCGCTATTTAAAGGAGATACATTATCTAAAGATATCTCTCAAATTCTTTATCGAATACAAAGTGGAACTAGTAAAACGTCTTCTGCTTCAATTTTAGAACCTCTTTTTTATGTCATTGTCGGAGCAAAAGAAAAAAGAGTTGTTTTAGAAGAAATTATTGCATTTGGATTTTTTACATACTTAGGCTGGTTTTTATATTTTGTAAAAAAACAATTTAAAGAAGGCGGTTTCGAAGCTGTATTTAAAGTAGATACTTCAGAACTTCTTGGTGAGAAAAAACTTTTAAGACCAATAAGATCAAAAAGCAATGAACTTGGCTCTGGAGATTTAGCATCTCGAGCACAAATATTAGAACGAACAAAATCATTAACACCAGAAACGGACACAGCTTTATATGTAAGAGATTTAAGAGGCTCAGATGGAATTGTATTAAAAGAAGGCCAATTAATTTGGCCACGTGAAGATAGGAATAGACATATTTTAGCAGTAGCCAAAACAGGTGGTGGAAAAACTACAAAACTTATTTTGCCGATATTATACAATGATGTTATAAGTCCCAATCGTTCTGTAATTATATTAGATTCAAAGCCAGAAATGTGGACGAAACTTGCAGGATTAACAAAAAAATATAATCCTCAAAAAAAGATTTTATTATTTAACCCACTTGATATCGAACGAAGTTTAAGTTGGAATATATTAAGTAAAATAGAAGATGATACTGATGCAAAACTAATTGCAAATACAATTATTATGGCTACTGATAATCCTAGCTCAAAGGCAGATAGCCCATTTTTTAGAAACAATGCTTTAGCAGTTTTAAACTCTATAATGATTGGGCTTTTAAAAGATCCAAACGAAACATTATCAATGCCAAGAGTTCATGAACTTGTGCAATCTGGAATGAAAGGACTTTGTGATTGGTTAGAAGCACACCCAGAAGCTATTAGAAACACAAGAGCATTTGTTGAGCTTGCGCGTTCTGGGTCACAAAATGCAGATACAATTTTATCAGAATTAAGTATGCGTATTTCCCAATGGGATTTAAAGGCAATTCGTGCAACGACTGCTTTTGATGAATTAGATCTAGAGAAACTTATTTTAGAACCAACAGTTTTAATTGTAGAGCTTAGGGAATCAGAACTTGAAATGCTTCGTCCAATGGCAAATGTTATTATTGTAGAAATTTTAAGATTCTTAACAAAATATGCAGAGCATTGTAAAGGTGTTACACTTCCAAGGCCTGTTGGACTAGTAATAGATGAGTTTGCATCAGCATTAGGTAGACTTCCAGATATTCATGTAAAATTAAATACATTACGTTCAAGAAACATCAGTATCGTTGGT
>CAZHFA010000013.1:0-4780 GCA_964531865.1 uncultured Bdellovibrionales bacterium | reverse complement strand
AAATTATGGAGATGATGCAGATTCAGTTCTAGCAGGTTTTACTTCAAAAATTTTCATGCCACCTCTTGATATGGTTGATTCTGAATGGGCATCAAAAGAAACTGGCCAAATGACAATTCGTTTTAACACCATGTCAATGGGAACAAATAAGAAAATGATTGAAATGTTTGCAAGTAAAAATGATAATACACAAGAACAAGTTCAACAAAGGGCGGTTCTTACTCCTGATGAAATTGGACGACCGACAGATAACGTAAACACATTCTTTTTTCCAAATACTCCAGTTTTTCAAGGATATTTAGTTCCATTTTATGAAATACCAGAAATGAGAAATAGGATTAATGAATCTGAGAAAATGGATGTAAAGCTTAGAGAAAGTCCTATTGAATATACAGAAAAAGAGCCAGCTCCTTCTAGTTCAACATCAGCAAGTGGCACAGAAGCACTCCCTACTGGAATAACGGATACTGCCAATTTGTCTGATGACCAGATAAAAGACAAGATTTCAGAAACAAGAAAAAAACTTGATTGGGAAAATACTTCTGGAAGCGCTAAGAAATGGTGGGAAACTTTTGAGAGTGAAAATTCAAATCGTCCTGCATTGATTTTAAGGCTTTGTGAAGAGCTTGCAAATAGAAGTGCTACAATTTCAGAGTTCTTTTTAACGTATGTTTATTCAAACACAGATAATATCCAAGCAAACCTTTATTATCTAGATTATAATCGACTTAAAAAAGCAGAAGAAGAAAAGAAGAAAAATACAATATAATGCTAAGGATAATGCATTATTCTATGTTTCTAAATCTCTTGAAGAAACTTTTAAGTTTCTTCAAGAGGGAGACTTAAGAGAGTGTAAGAAATTTTACACAAAGTTTTTACACTCTCTTAATTTTTTAACAATTGTCCCCCTGCGTCTTCTTCTTCGTAGTAATAAGAATAATCAACGCCTTTCATAAACATTTCACGATCGTTTATCTTATCTGTTAGGGCAGGTTTTAGTAATTTTTTAAGCTCATGACTCTCATATGGACTTTTTTCCATTGCCTTTAAATATTTTGACTTATTAACTTTACTCCAATTTATACATTTTTTTAAATTCTTCTTTAATATTAAATCAAGTCATATCCTTGTGGCTCTGCCGTTTCCCTCTCTAAAGGGATGTACCACATTCATCTCAACATATTTATCTATGATTTTATCAAAAGAAGTTTCTGGCATCGCTTCAATTGTTTTTAAAGTGTTATCTAGAAACATCGCTTTTGCAAAAGTAAATCCTGCTTTAGTAAGATTTGCCGTACGAATCTGTCCTGCAAAATCATAAAGCCCACCCAAAAGATAGGCATGAATCTGTTGTAAGCCTTGCACTGTACCAGCTTCGATATTATCAATAAAAGAGCTTTCAAATAAGGCATAAGCTTTTTCCTTGCTTTTGCCGTCAATGCTGTAATTGCTGTAAGTAAACCATTCAATAAAACGATTTACCTTTTTACTTGGGAATTCTTTTCCAAGTAAAACTATCTGATCAGCATTTAACACATCAGAAAGCCTTTTTTTCCCATCAGGAGCCATAAGCCTTAACTGGGTAGTGTTACTACCCAGTTCATTTTCATCTTTTTTTAATTTTGCTTTTAAATATTTCCAATAATTACGATTTTTTTCATAAACATTTTGTCCATTTAAGATTCCAATAATATCAAGCACAGAAAAATACCACTTAAAATTTTCTTCATTCCAAACAGCACGTACTTCTTTATCGTCAAAAAATCTTATTGAAACTTTATTCATATAACTTATTTATTCTAAATCTTTAACAATCTCATCAATTCTTATCTGGCAAAAGTCCTATGCAGTTCCCCCCTTTCCTATTCTATCCAAGAAAAAGTGCTTTTGCTAGAGGGAAAAAAAATAACAAATTTTAGAAAAAGATAAGTTTTGACAGGATATTTGAAAAAATATAAATAGAAAAAAGGAGTAGTAAAGATAATGTTTAAAACCTTATATTACCACTCCCTTGTCGAATTTACTCTTTAGAGAATAATTCCCTTACGAACTCCTCAAGTTTATTTGGATCAAAATCGGTCCAAGAATCATCTCTTAGTCTACGTCCACTTGAAGCTGCTAAACGCCAAGGCGCGTTAACAAACACCTCTCCTTTTTCGAAGGAACTTCTTAATTCAATTATCCTTGATTTTTCTCCAACCCAAACAGCAATCTCCTGTTCATTATACTCCACATAAAAATTAGAACATTGGGGAAATATTGTAGGGATCATTTCCCTAATTTTTGTAGCCCTTGCTTCTGCGACTCCACTCATTTCTTGTCCTTTCTTGCTTTTAAAAAAGCAAAAAAAATCTAAAAATCTTTTAACTAGCCAACACGTGACTAGTTGCCTTTACTACTACCAAATACACAAATTTTACCTAGTATCTAAATCTTACTCAAATTTTATACATTAAATTATAATGAATAGATAAAATTAATTAGTTTCTTTGGCTCTGCCATTAATTTTAAACAATCTAATGCTTTTTAACATTTATCATATTCTATCATTTTTCCTCTTCCATTTTTCTATCACACTTATCTTGTAATGTAGAAACAACTATTAGAAG
The DNA here is from genome assembly GCA_964531865.1 of uncultured Bdellovibrionales bacterium. GTDB lineage: Bacteria > Bdellovibrionota_C > UBA2361 > UBA2361 > CAKMMH01 > CAZHFA01. The sequence goes on along the minus strand of CAZHFA010000013.1, from coordinate 2,171 downwards.
AGCAAAACCAATTAAAGCCAAAATCGATGCAAAGATAAATTCATTGCTAGAAAAAACAGGTAAAATATTTGCTTGAACCTTTGGAACCACATTACCATGCCCATCAATCATTGTTTCTAATGTTTCTTTCCAAGGCCAAATTTTTCTTAATGAACCAATCATAAAACCAATTAAAGAAGCAACCGCTACAGCATGATATTTCTTTAACATCCAACTTAAAATTCTAGCAAAAGAAATTATTCCAACAGCTATTCCTAACGCTACAGGAGTTAAAACAAAAATATTAAACTCTGTTACAGCATTTAATACATAATCATATTGCCCTAAAATTAGTAAGATAAAAGATCCAGAAATCCCTGGGAGAATCATCGCCATAATAGCAACTGCCCCACTTAAAAATAATGTAACAGGATCATGAGGCATAGAAAGTGGAATAAGACCTACGATAATATAAGCCCCAACCGTTCCAATCAATAACGAAATTATTGCAGATATAGACCATTTCACTTTAAAACTAATCGTAATAATCGATGATAAAACTAAACCAAAGAAAAAAGAAAAAAGATATACCACCTCATTTTCTAAAAGATAACTCATAAGACTTGCCATACCAAAAATAGCACTGCCTATTCCTAATCCCAAAAAAAATAAAAAATGAATAGGAATTAAAGAAAGAGCCTCCTTAAATTTTCCCTTTAAAAGTGTAGACAAAAACTTAACATTAAAAGACTTTATAGCTTCTAGAAGATGCTGGTAAATACCAAGGATAAACGCAATCGTTCCTCCTGAAACCCCTGGAATTAAATCAGCTGCTCCCATAGCAACTCCCGTAAAATACAACCTAAGAGAAGAAAAATAATACTCAAGCCCATTAAAAACTTTTTTCATAAAACTCCTTTAAAAATAAAAAAATATATTAAAATTTATGCGTTTGGGTACTACTTTTTTTAACATAAACCATTCTTAAATTATGAAGCATTTCTTCCATTAGCTTTGCTTCATTGGTATCAAGATTTCCTTTTGTTTTTTCGCTTAACATCTCGATTATATCAATTGTATATTTTGCACCATTGATATCCTTTTTCACATCGATTCCTTCTGGAGCTTGAGATTCTCCAAGTTGGATTAGCGCTTGTGTAGCAAGTGACATCACAAACGCATTAAATGTAACATTCGAAAAATCATTCATAATATTTATTCCTTTTTATTTATTATTTATCTCTAACACCATAATATACGCATCCTCATTATTATCTGCATAATATTCTTTTCTAACGCCTTGTAACTTAAAACCTTGCGATGAATAAAGTTTCAAAGCTATTTCATTGGACTTTCTAACTTCAAGCCACATATACTTTTGTCCTTTTTGTTTACTTTCTTCCACAGTATAAGAAAGTAATTTTGTTCCAAGCCCTTTTCCTCTAAATTCTGGAAGTATTCCAAACTTTAAAATATGAGCTTCATCAAAAACAGTGTTTATAAGTAAAAATCCAACAACTTTTCTATTATAAAAAATTCCATAAAAATAAGCATTGTTTTTTACAAATTCAGCCTCAAACATTTTATCTGTCCACGATGGCGTGTTAGACACTGACTCAATAAAAGTAATATCATCTAAATATTCTTTGCTTAATAAAGATATGTTAGGAATTGTCACAAAATCAAAATTAGAACTCATATTTTTAATATTATAAAACCCATATAAAATATTCAATACTCCAAGTTGCTAAAAAAAATCCTTATCAACATTTTTAAGAATCAACTTTTAAAACTGCCAAAAATGCTTCTTGAGAAATGCTTACTCTTCCTAATTTTTTCATTCTCTTTTTTCCTTCTTTTTGTTTTTCAAGAAGCTTTCTTTTTCTAGTGATATCTCCGCCATAACATTTCGCTATAACATTTTTTCTTAAAGCTTTTACTGTACTTCTTGCAATAACTTTTCCACCAATGACCGCTTGAATTGGCACAATAAACATTTGTCTATCAATTAAATCTTTTAATTTTTCGGTTAATGCTTGTCCTTGATGAAAAGCCTTATCCTTATGCACAATTGTACTTAATGCATCAACTGTTTCTTCATTTACTCTTATATCAAGTTTTACAAGATTTGCTTGACGATAATCTTTTAACTCATAATCTTTTTCATATATATTATCTGTATATCTCTTATG
>CAZHFA010000012.1:0-15696 GCA_964531865.1 uncultured Bdellovibrionales bacterium | reverse complement strand
GCTTACATTATATGTATAAATTTTTTTTAGTTGATCTAAAAAGTTAATGATGGAAATTACCAATTCTTTTTATAATGATTAAAAAATTTATTGATGAGTGTTAGTTATGAGAGCGTAAAAATCTTTTGTAAAGTTTGAAAGATATATGGTAAAAAAGTATGGAATTAAAGAGTTTAAATCCATTCAAGAATTTTAATTTTTATTTTTGGGGGTTATCGATGAATATTATTTGCCCTGAAAGGGCGAAGTTAATATTTTTGTATACTAAATGTCCCCGCTCTGAAAGAGCCGAATGACTTAGCCCAGGGGTATTTGAGTTTCCACTCACACCATTGCAGGCTGAAGGTCTGCACACAATACAACTTTATAAAATTTTTTAAACTCTCTAATCTTTAAAATTTTATTGCAAAAACATTTTGTTTATAACTTGGTAATGTAATAAAAGGGGATGATAAGGTTTTTATATTGCTTGCATGCTTTATTGTTATATTATTAGTTTCACTTTGTAAAAAAAGAGAATAATTTTTTGATGCATCTTCTCCAATTATATTTAAAATTTCGATATCACCAAGTGATAAAATAGTTGTATCCTCAGTAATTATTAGTTCATGTTCTAAAAAAATATTTCCAGAAGATACTAGTAATGGAAATGGAAAAATTATATTTTTTTTACTTATTAAATTTCCTATATATAAATTATTGATATTTGATATTTCACAAAATCTATCTGATGTAAAAATTTTATCTTTTTTTACAATATTCTTTATTGGACAATAGACACCATTTTTAAGAATATTATTGAAGTCTATTTTATTTTTGTTTATTTTTTTTGGATAAAGAGAAAGTTTATTTTCTATCTTGTTTTTAGGGGATAAAAAAGTATTTATTTCTGATTTATTTATTTTATGATTTTTTATAATTTCAATACTTGAAAAATAAATCTTGAAAATATAAGTCATAATCATTCCACTTAATAAAATAAAAATTATTACAATTAGTAAGATTGAACCTTGTTGATTGATAGCATACCTAAAATTTTTAATTTTAAAGTTAGTAATCATTTTTGTATTCATTTATATAAGAAATAAAATTAAAAACATTTTGTCGTTTTAATAAATTTTCTTCTTCAATATAAAAAGATTTTTTATCTTTTTCATTTACGAAAACTTCTGAAGATAGTTTTAAAAAATCATTTGAAATGTGTCGAAAAAAGAATTTTATTTTAAAAATATTTTGTGCAATTGGTTGATTTTCTAAAATTTTATTGTTTTTATGTGTTACAAATCTAAGAGTCTTATTTTCTGCAAGATAAATTGTATATGTGGATTCTATTGGAATAAAAAAAATAAATTTTATATTTTTAGGAGCTGTTTGAGTTAAAACACTAGCTAAAGAATTTATTTTTGCCACATAGCACGAGCCGTTTTTTGTAAGAGATAATGATGTTTCGTAAAAATTATCTGAACTTATAGCAAGAAAAGATCTTATATTTGTTAATGTTGCAGTCTTATTAAAAAATGGACATAAATAAAAAATTCCACCCTTATAATCTTTAGTCTTTAATATATTTTCAAAATCAATATCCATATATGATATTGCATTGCTTAAATTATCATTTTTTAAATTATCTTTTCTTGTTGAAAGCGTTGTAATTGTTCCGTCTTGATGGCTAATATTTCCATTATGAATTATTGGAGGAATAAAAAAGGGATGCGAATCAATATCTTTTGCAATTTTTCTTAAAATGGAATCTATTTTTGATGTTGTATATATTTTATGAAAAAATTTTTTTGCAAAAAATAAATCATTAAATTGAATTTTAGTTAGTATAATTATGCTTCCTAAAATACTGATATTTATAAAAAGACTACAAAGCATTTCTAAATAAATATATCCATTTTTTTTATTGTATTTTGTAAAAATTTTTTTCATCTAACGTTTTACATTTTAAAATATTGATATTTTTTGATTTCATATATAAACAATTATTAGATATGTTTTTTAATGATTTTTTAAAATTTGTTTCAAGTGATAAATTATTTTTATGATCATTTTGGAAAGAATTTAAAATGCATGGAATAGCAAGCATTAAAAGTAAAATGGCAATACATGTTTCTATTAAAGTGATTCCGTGTTGCATGTCTTTTTTATTTGTCCTCTTATTGAAAGTGTTATTTTACATGTGGCATTTTTAAGTGAAATAACAATGCTACTTGGCGAACAAGAAAGTGCTTTGTGACAACAAATTTTTTTAGGTGATAAAGTAATTTTTAAATTTTTATCAATAATTCTTGTTTTTAATGTTGCATTACTTTCTTTATCAAAAATATTTAAAGAATTATTTTTCATCTTTAAACAAGTTGATTTCTCTCTATTTAAATTTAAAAAAATTAAATCATTTAAAAAATTTTGAGCCTCTTTTTTTATTAAAAATTTATTTTTTAGATACTTAATATTTTGAGCACTAAAAAAAGCAAGTGAAATAAAAAGCATTAAAATCACTAAGAAGCCTATAAATCCTTGTTCATTGTTTAATTTCTTTAAACGCATCATGAACTTATAATCGATAAAATTTTTTAAGAGGGTACGTATTTTTGGATTTACTTTATAAAGTTTTTATTTTTTTTGACGAAGTTTTTATTTGCTTTTGGGAATTTATTTATACAGGCTAATGTTTTAGGATTGCCCCTCATTTTTTGAAGCCTACATTAGCCTGATTTTTTTAAGAAGGAGCTTGGAAGATATGGCCAATGATGGTTTTATTTTAAATTCAATAAGAAAATCAGATGAGTTAACATCCAAATTATCTGAAAGATTATCAACAGGAAAAAGAGTAAATAAGGCAAAAGATGATGCAGCAGGACTTCAAATAATTGCCTCATTAGAAGCTAGTAATGTAACTTTAAGGCAAGGAGTTAGAAATTCATATGATGGTATTTCTACTCTTGAAATTGCAGATAATTCTTATAAACAGCTTGAAGATGTAGGAATTAGAATGCAGGAACTTGCAACAGAATCTGCAAACGGTACATTAAGTGATGCACAGAGAAGCACAATAAATACAGAATATCAACAGCTTTTAGAGGAGTCTCAAAGGATTGTCGATACAACGGAGTTTAATGGGAAAAAATTAATTTCTAATGATGGATTTATTGTTCAAACAGGAAATGATTCTAGCGAAAATAGTAGATTAGAAGTTAATGGTGGAAATGTTTTATCTTCTTTAGGAGCTCTATCAACACAAGATATTTCAACACAGGAAAACGCATTAAAAAGCATGGCTCCGTTAGAAGAGCATTTAAAAAATGTAGTAGCAAAAAGAGGAGAAATTGGGGCGACATATAGCAGACTTTCCACATCAATAGAAAATTCTAACTCTACTTATGAAGCACAAGCATTTGCAGTTTCAAGTATAAGAGATGCAGATTTAGCAGAAACACTATCTCAAAAAATATCTGCTGATGTAAGAAAGGAAACAGGTGTTGCACTTTTGGCACAAAATAATTTATCAAAAGACATAGTGTTAAAACTATTAGGATAAGTAATTCTGTATTTTAGAAAAATAATAAAAAGGTTTCTGTTGTGATGTTTATTAACTTCGCGACAAAAACCTTTTTAAAGAAAAAACAAAAGTAAATTATTACTTTATTTATCGTTAGGAATCAGAAGCCCCTCTTTTTTAAGAAATCTTTTGCAGTCATTTATCAAATGACTGGCGTTATTTAATCCGAGAAAAGCAGCCAAATGTCCAGCCGTAGTCCAAAACTTTTTTTGTCCATTTTCTTTGGCCTTTCTCAGTCTGTCTGTTAAGCAAACACTTGAACAAACGGATTGAAGATCGGTAAACACCACCATCAAGTTGGCCACACTCTGAGGCACTTTTTCAGCTTGATATGTTCTTCGTCTCCGAAGAGATCGATTCTCCCTGCTAGCGTCTTTCCAAGATTTTTCCGCAACAACTTCGTTATTCTCGTAAAGATTCTCGTTCATTTCCCACTCTTTCTAGTAAAACCTTACTTAAAACCTTGATGACGCAAAGTCTCGTTTCGTCATCACAACAGATCTTTAATAATATAAGATTTCATTTTCTTTGTAAACATATTTTTTGCATGCTATATTTTTTTATTTAAAGTTAGTATAATAAAAAAATGGAATACATATTAGGGATTGAAACAAGTTGTGATGATACGGGAATAGCTATTTGTGGTATAGATAGCGGAAAAATAACGCTTTTAGATGAAGTGTTATCATCACAAATAGATGTACATAAGGAATATGGGGGGGTTGTCCCTGAAGTAGCTTCAAGACTTCATCTTAAAAATTTACCGATATTGTTTAAAAAAATTTTAGAAAGTACAAAATTAACACCTCAAGATTTAAGTGCGATTGGCGTAACTCAAGGCCCAGGGTTAAAAGGTTCTCTTTTAATGGGAGTTAATTTTGCTAAGGGTGTTGCTTTTTCTTTATCTAAGCCTTTAATTGGTGTTCATCATATAAAAGCTCATATAATGGCTTCACTTCTTGATAATCCTGAATTAAAGTTTCCTTTTTTAGCAATTGTAGTTTCTGGAGGACATACGGAACTTGTCGATGTACAATCTTTAGATAATATGACAGTACTTTCAAGAACTATAGATGATGCTGCAGGAGAAGCATTTGATAAATCAGCTAATCTTTTAGGTTTTACATATCCAGGAGGAGCAGACCTTTCAAAACTTGCAGATACTGTAAATGGTTCTAATTTTGTCCTTCCAAAAGTTATGAGAGAAGCAGAGGGATTTAGCTTTTCGGGATTAAAAACTGCAATTTCACTTCTTGTAAAAAAGAATAAAGATAAATTAGAAGATGAAAATATTAAAGCAAGTCTATGTTTTGCAGTTCAAGATTCAATAGTAGATGCTATTTTATATAAAACTAAGAAAGTATTAAAAAACTCACATTTTAAAAATATTGTTTTAGCAGGAGGAGTTGCTGCAAATAAATATTTAAGAAAGAAATTAGAAGGATTAAACAATGTAAGGCTTTATTGTCCCGATTTTAAGCATTGTCAAGACAATGGTGCAATGGTTTCTTTCTTAGCTTCAAAAATGTACGTAGAGAAAAATTTTATAGATTATAAAGCTCAAGTTTTTCCAAGATGGGAACTTTAATAAATAATAAAATTTAAAAAGTAAAAAACTAAAAAAATAAAAAGAAAAATTTTTATGTTTGTAAAAGAAAAATTAAAAGAATTAGATGTAAAGGCTTCAAAAGCTAGAGGACAAAATTTTGTAATTAACTCTTCTTTGATAAGTTCTATAATGAATTTTGCAAAAATAGAAGATGATGAAAATATAATAGAAATAGGGCCTGGGCTAGGGGCTTTAACAGAAGAGCTGTATAAGTATAAAAAATTGCAAGTTATAGAAATAGAAAAGAAATTTGCAGATGATTTAAGTGTAAGATTTCCTAATTTAAAAATTATAAATAAGGATGTAAGAGAAGTGATTTTTTCTGATTTAGGAAAAAACCTTACAGTCTTAGGAAATTTGCCATATTCTTTTTCATCAGAAATTATTTTTCATTTAATTGCTTATGCACCATATATAAATAGGGCAATTTTATTACTTCAAAAAGAGTTTGCAGAAAGATTAGCTGCAAAACCAAACACAAAATCTTATGGAGCACTTTCTGTTGCATGTCAACTTTGGGCAAAACCAACACTTGGAGAAATTTTTCCTGGAAGTTTTTTTCATCCACCTGCAAAGGTTGAATCTCAAGTTATTGAGTTAAAATTTTCAAGAGAGACAAGGTTTGATGTAAAGGATCCTTTTTGGCTTGGACGTTTTGTAAAAGCATGTTTTTCTCAAAGACGAAAAAAAATAATAAATAGTTTAAAATCAACTTCTATTTTTCCAATTGATAAATTAAATGAAGGATTTATTAAGACGGGAATTGATTCTAATAGACGTGCAGAAACTTTAAGTATAGATGAGTTTATTTTACTTTCTAATTATTTTGGAAAGGTTTTAGATGGAATGGAAAAAAGATAAACACATATTGTTTTTAAAATTTTTATGACTTGTTGCATGCGTTTTTTTTGGTAAAATTTCTGTGTAATGTTTTTAAAAAGGATTTTTAAGTGGATAAAGTATCTTTAGATGATTTGTATTTAGAACTTGAGGAAAAAATAAAAAATGAAATTGGCTCTAATGGAAAGAAACTTCCAAAATTTAATCCATTTAAAGTTAATTTAAATAATGATATGGAAGAAGGAGCACTCATACGATCAGAGTTATTAGAAAATATAAATAAAGGTTATTTATATCCTACGCTATGTGATTTTAATCAAGTAACAACTCCCAAGAAGGGTTTAATCGGTAAAGTAATAATTCTTGTTAAGAAGAGGATTTATAAATTTGTTGTTGGAATTTTATCGAATTATTTAAAAGCTGAAAAACAGCATGAGTTAAATATAGTTAGATTTCTAAATGAAACTGTAAAATATATTGATAAAAGAGATTCTGATGTCTTTTTTAATTTAATAAGAAAAATAGATCAAGATGTAATATCTTTAAATAGGAGAATAGAAGAAGCGTTTGATGAGGAACACATGTCTTCCAATAAGGAAGAGTATAAAAATAAAATAGAAATATTAAATTCAAAAGTGGATGAATTAAATTCGATTGTAAGTGGCTTGGAAGGAATCATTTCAAGGTTAAATATAAGCAAGGAATCTTTTCTGGATAGTAAACAAGAGATCCCTGTAACTCCTAAAAATTATGAATATCTTTTGTTTGAGAATAGATATAGAGGAAAAGAAGAAGATATAAAAAAGAAAATGTCTGATTATGTAAAGTTGATAAAAGAGAATACAAAGAATTTAAAAAATGTTATTGAGGTTGGGTCTGGGAGAGGAGAACTTTTATCTTTATTAAAGGAAAATAATATCGATGCAGTAGGAGTTGAGTTAGATGATGCGATGTGTGAAGTGTTAAAAGAAAAGAATTTAAATTTTATTAAAAATGATGCTATTTCTTATTTAAAAAATTTAGAAAATGCATCTGTTTCATCTATAATTGCAATTCAAGTTGTAGAGCATTTATCAGTTGATGATTTAAAAATTTTTATAAATGAATCAAAAAGAGTGCTTCAAGAGGGAGGAAGTTTTATAGTAGAAACTGTAAACCCAGTATCGCTAGTTGCATTATCATCTAATTTTTTTAGGGATCCTACGCATAAAATGCCTTTAAATCCCGATACATTATCTTATATGGTAAAACTTTCTGGATTAAGTGTGAAAAGTGTATTGCCATTGTCTCCTTTTCCTAACATTTGTAATTTACAACAAATATCAGAAACAGAATTTATGAATCCTGCAATAATAAAATTCACTAAAAAATATAATGAAAACATTGAGCAATTAAATAATTTATTATATGGATTTCAAGATTATGCAATTGTCGCTTGTAAAGGATAATTTAAAATAAAAAGTGTTAATGAGGTTATTTTTATGAAGTGTTTTATAAAAAATCATAAAGGATTTACTATTATTGAACTTTTATTTGTTATTGTCATATTAAGTATTTTTTATGGAATTTCCATTCAAACATTTAAAACTTATAAAGAATCTGCATATAATGCAGTAGTTGATCAAACGATAAGAGATGCCTCGCAAGCAATAGATATTGGTAAAATGGACTTAGATGAAATATCAAATGGAGAAACCTTTAATGTCTTTGTATCTCAAGAGGGAATCTTGCAAGGAGACAAACAAATTTTACCAGCCTATGTTGCATCAAAAAATACTAATGTATTTGTTACTGTGAATTTATCTTGTAAAGTTGATTATGCCCCTATATCGTGTATTTCAAAATGGATTAGTGCATTTCACTGTCGAGGAGGAAAACAAAAAATTTTAACAATTTTTAATAATGGGGAAGAGCAATATCAAATTTTAGAAAGGGGAGCTTCCTGCTCATAATTTTAAAGTTAAAAAATTAGAGTGTAAAAAATTTTAAGTAAGGTTTATTTAAAACCTTTGCAAATGCTTAGTGATTCAAATCGTAAATAAAAACCTATGTATAAAATTTTGTATTTTTTTGCTTATGTATTATTGATGCATTTTTTTGGTATGCCATTTGCAACTTATCTTTTATGGAAAGTTTTTAGGAAAATTTTTCTTGATTCTTAAAAGCGTATAAAAATGGAAAAGGACTAAAATCAATGGCTTATAATTATGGTTCAAAGATTTTAAATAATGCAATAAGTGCCTTACATGTACAGCAGGCAGTAATTGCCAATACAGGTAATAATATTGCCAATGTAGATACTGAAGGTTATACAAGAAGAGTCGTACAGATTCAAAATCAAGCAGAAGACAACAGTGCAGGGCTTAGAATAGGAAATGGTGTCGAAGTTGGAGAGATTCAGAGATATTCAGATGAATTTATAGAAGGGAAATTAAGAAACGCGATATCAGGAAATGAACAAGCAAGTGTTGAGGATGATTTAGTTAGTCAAATAGAAAAACTTTTTAATTTAACAGATGATGCACAAACTATAGGAAGTACTCTTACAGCTTTTTATAGCGCAATTGATGATTTAAGTGTTAATCCGTCAAGTATAGAACTTAGAAATAATTTATTAGAAAGTGCAAAAACTTTAGTAAGTTCTTTGCAATCTACATATAATACTGTTGCATCTTTACAAGATGAACTAGATGCGAGAATAAGCAATGAAGTAAATACTGTAAATTCAATTACAAAATCTATAGCAGATTTAAATTTAAGAATTTCTGCTTTAGAACGCTCTGGTCTTAGTGTGGCTTATGATGAGAGAGATCAAAGAGATGTTTTATTAAAAGATTTAGCTGAAAAAATAGATTTTGATCTTGTTGAAAGTTCTGATGGTTCAGTAACTGTTTCGCTTTCAAACGGTTTTAGTCTTGTCCATGCAGGGTATAGCCATGAGTTAACTGTCGCAAATTCTTTAAATGGGGAAAATTCTGCTGAATCATTATCTGGAGGAAGTTTAAGTTATATAATTTATGATTATAGTAATGGGGCGGGAACTGGAGAAATAAATTTAACTGATGTTATTGGAGAATCTAGCGGTTCAATAGCTGGGATGTTACAAGTAAGAGGATTACAATCAAAAGGTGATGATTCTCCTTTTGATTCTGATGGATACTTAGTTGATGTTGCAACAAGAATAGAAAGTATAACAAGAAATCTTTTAACGAAATTCAATGAAACTTATTTAGGAAGTGATCCACAAAATGGTAATTTTTCAGGAGATTTAGACGGTAATAATCCAAGTACTTTTGGCTTTTTTACTTTTCAAGGAGCAGGAGATTTAGATGGAGATGGAATACCAACAAATGCAGATTTAGATTCTGCTGTTACAGGTATTTCTTCTTATACAAGGTATTTAAATGTAGCGATAAATAGTGGACGTCAAATAGCTGCTGCTTATGGAGAAGAAGTTTCTGCAGGAGTTTATGAATATGCATCTGGAGATTCTAGGAATTTAGAAAAACTATCTTCATTAAAATCTGAGTCACTTTCTTTTTCGGTCCCTGAAGGAAATAATTCGTATTCTTTTACGGGAACTTTTGAGCAATCATATAATGAAATGGTTAATTATGTCGGAAATCTTCGTGCTAGGACAATGGTAAATCAAACTGTAAGTGAAGATAAATATACTTCCGTATTAAACCAACATGATCAAGTTTCTGCTGTTAGTCTTGATGAAGAATACACAAAACTTATAACCGCACAACAGTCTTATCAAGCATCTGCAAGAATGATAAAAATTGCACAGGAAATGTTTGATGACATTATAGCGATGTATTACTGATTTTTTTATAAAGGAAAATTAAAATGAGAGTAACAGAAGCTCAAACACGAAGAACAGTCATTTCTCAAATTACAACACATAGAAATGATATAGAAAAATATAGCAATCAAGTCACTACTGGATTAAAAGTCGAAGAGCCTGGAGATTCAAAACAATCTGGTACAATTTCTAGTTATCGTGAAAGCATAAATAGAAATGATGCTCATCTTGAGAGAGTATCTTCAGTTAAATCTTTACTTGAGTTTCAAGAAGGAGTTGTTTCATCTCTTAGTGATTATGTTATTAGAGCACAAGAACTTGCAACACAAGGAGCAAATGAAACTTATAGTGTGGAATCTAGATCTGCTCTTGCACAAGAGGTATATGCTATAAGAGATAGCGTTGTGGCATTAGCAAACTCTACATATCAAGGTGTTTATATTTATGGAAATTCCGATGATGATGATCCACCATATGATAAAGTTGCTAATTATACCCCAGATACAGGTACTAGTGCAGATGCAAGATATGCTTTTGATAATGAGACAGGAACTTCAGCAGTTAAAAATGTTACGATAACAGATTCTCTTTCTGTCCAAGTCTCGACATCAGGTGATGATGTTTTTAGTAATTTAATTTATGGATTAGAAAGACTTGGCAGAGCATTAGATGGATATTCAACTACTGTTGATGGAAATGGTGTTCCAACAGGAGAGGGGGAAGCATATGATTTTGAAAATGATTATAAAAATGCTTTTTCAAAACAAACATCTGATATAACAACATGTCTTGATTTAATAGATAAGGCTAATAAGGAAGATGTTTCAGTGGAAAAATCTAGCTTAGCCGGAAGATTAACAAGATTAGAAATTTCGCAATCAATTTTAAAAATCAATAACGAATCTTCTACAAGTGCGTTGGCTACTTTGCAAGAAGTAGATATATATGAAGCAGCCACTAATTTAACAAATGCACAGACAGCATTAAATGCGTCATTCCTTGTTACTAATAAATTATTAAATTCAACATTGTTAGATTACATATAATCATTATGTCAGTAGTTCTAAAAACTTTTATTATATGATAAATTTAATCAATAATATTGAGAAAATTTTTTAATAAATCATATAAATTTTTTTTATTTTTTATATTTGTGATTTTTGGAGGAATTGCATTTTATAAAAATTTTAATTCAATTCCTGATAATGAAGTATTAAAAATCGCAATAAAAGTTTCTAATCCTCCCTTTATCTTAAAATCAAAACGTTATGGATATACAGGATTTGATGTTGATTTGATAAAAGCATTATGTAAAGAATTAAATATAAATTATGAAATAGTTTTGTTAGATTCTGATGCAATGATTCCTTCAATAAAATCTGGATTGTATGATATAGGAGTAAGCGGAATAAGTTATAATGGTGATATGGAGGGAAAAATTGATAGTTCTTATCCGTATTTAATAGGGGGAAATGTAATCTTTAGAAAGAAAGCATACGGAGAAAATAAATCATTAAAATATAAGAAAATGGCTGTGAAAAAAGATTCTTCGGCAAATAAAATAGCTAAGAAAAAATTTAAAGATTCTCAAATTTTTGAATTTGAAAAACTATCTGATATGTATGAAGCTTTTAATAAAAATGAAGTGGATATTATTATTGGAAATAATTTACTGTTAAAACATGCAGTAATTAAGCATAAAATATTTAATGGATATCTTGATAAAAATTTTTTAAATAAAGAAGATTATGTACTTATTTTTCCAAAAGACAGTAAGTATTATAAAATTATAAATGATAAATTAAAAAAAATAATAATTTCTGAAAAATTTAAACTTCTTTATAGTAAATGGTTTGGTTTATCTTAAACTTTAAAAGTGTTTTACACTCTCAAGAGAAATTTTTATTCTTCAAAATACGGTCGTCTAATGTTGTAAGGTTCTTTTCCAGTAATTCCTGGTTGATAATAATAGATATATCCTTTAGGTTCTTTTTTTTCTGCTATTAACTTTCTTTGCTCATTATCTTTTGCAATCTGAAGTTTTATTGCTTTTTCTTGCCTATCATGTTTAGTAGTTCTTATAAACTTAAAAAACCAAAAAATAGCACTTATCAATGCACAAATAATAAGAATTACAATTATAAGGCTTCCCTCACCTTCACCTTTTTGATTTTTATGATATGGAGAGAATAATTTATACATACTTAAAACCTATAACAACTAATTGTAATCTATAAAACTCTTTTATTTGATTCTAAAATAATTGTGCAATTATTAAAATTTTTCATAATTGCATTTATAAATCGTACTTTTTCTTTATTACTTAAGAATGCAAAAGCATTTTTTATAATAAAAATTAAGTTTTTATCTAATAAGTTGATTTTTTTAGATATATTTAACATATTTATTATGTTTGGAGGTAATTTTTCACAAGGACAATTTAAGGTTAATTTATTAAAATTTAGGTCAGATAAAAATTTTAGTTTTTTTTGTATTTTTAAAAATCCAGAAAAGAAATTAATTGCGTCTAAAACAGATAAATTTAAAATTTCTCTAAATGATATATCTTTAAATTTTAAATTTAAAATTTTATCATCAAAAAGATTTCCATTACATTTTGGACAAGTTTCTTCCACATTAAGAAGATTTTTTATATTTCCTTTTCCAAGACATGTTTGACATAAATATTTATTAGAAGCTTTTATAAAGAAATCTTTTTTTGTTAAACCTAATTTTTTTGCATCTGTGGTTTTTAACAAAATGTCTCGTAGTGTATCGAAAATATCTATAGTGCTTGCTAAAAAAGTATCTTTTTGAAATAGGGGACACATTATAATTATTTTTTCATTTGAAAAGTTTTCTGTAGATAAATATTTTTCTAACAAATCTGATGATAGAACATTTATTTTATTTTTTATAATAGGCAAGGTTATATTAAAATTTTTATTTATAGTCTTGTTTATTTCTTGATAAGACTTCTCTTTTTCTTTTGTAATATTTTCATCTAAGTAAAAAATATTTTTAAAAGAATATTGTAAAATACTTTGATTGTTTTCAAATACAATTACCGAATTGCCATTTAATTCATTTAATAAATTCTTAAAAATTTTATCACTTAAAAAAGATAACGGATTTTGGATGCAAACGATATCATTTTTTGTTAGAGTCTGTTTTATTTTTATATAATTTAATATATATCCAGTTTCAAATTCTTTAGCGGTAGATAAAAACGTATTTTCTCCAAGATTATAATTTATAAGCAGTTTTAAAATATTATGTAACGCTCTATTTTTTATTAAAGAAATTAAATTATTAAACGGAGTAGTTAAAAGATCTTTAATTGTAATGTTTTCAAAATATAAATTTTTTGTTATATCGCTTAAATTTTTAAAAGCATTTTTTAAGTATTCTAAGGAAACGTAATTTTGACAGGGAAATTTTTCTTTACATTTAGGGCAAGATAAAGATTCGCTAAAATTAAAAGTATATAATTTATTTTCGTTTAAAGTAAAAATAAAAAAATCATTTTTTGTTTTTTTTATTTTTGACAGGAAGTCTATAATTTCAGATGAGTTATTAGCAGATATTTTTTTATCTACCAATAAATAATTTTTAATGTCCGTATTATTTATTTCATCTAATTCTAAAATTTGATTGTTAGAAATAATATAATAAATATTTTTTTTTATTAACTCTTTTATATTTATTATTTCATTATGATAATTTAATGTCCCTATAGCGATTAAAGAGTTATTAAAATCTTTTAAAATATTTTTTGAAATATCTTCAATTGATGTTTTTTTTAATTTTTCTTTGCATTTAGGACAAACGGCAAAAGAAGCTAAAAAATCATCTTTAAATATTGAGATAATATTTAGAGATTCAAAAATTGTATTATCAAAGTTGTTGTCATATGTTAGTGAAAAAATATTATTTTTAAAATCTACATTTATATTGTTTGATAGAGAAAGATCTGGAATATGACCTTTAAGTATTTTTTTATAGTCACTATTTTTTGTATTAAAACTTTCTTTTATATCATTAAATAAAAAATATAATGGTGTTAAATTTTCAGAATAAAAAAGGACATGTTCAGCCAAAGGAACCTTAAAAACTTTATTTTTATCATGGATAACAAAAACATTATCTTCAGTCATTATTTCTTTTCAATAGAATAATTTTTATAAATTTCTTTAGAAAAATATGAATCTATAGCATCTTTTAAATGTTCTTCTTGAAGTTCTCTTTTTGCATATTCCCGTTCTTCCTTTGTTGGTTCTGCTTGTTCTTTTTTATTTTGAACTTGGAAAATATAATATGCATTACTTCCTGTTATTATTTTAGAAATTTGATTATTTCCTAATCCTGATATTGCTTGAAAGATTTCAGTTGATAACTCACTTAGTTCAAATTCTCCAATATATCCGCCTTGTTTTGCATCTGAAGTCTCGGAATATTTTTTTGCAACTGTTGCAAAGTCATCTTCTAAAAAGGCATCTTGAATCTTTTTTAATACTTCTAAAGCTTCTGCTTCTGTTTTTCCTTCTTTTAAAACACATATTTGATTTAGTGATATTTTTGTATTTTGCAACCTGTTTTCAAGCATATTTTTAAGATAATTATCTATTTCTTTTTTAGACACTGCAGTGCCACTTCTTATAATTGAGGACGCTATTTTTGATTTTAAAATATCATTTTTTATTTGTTCTTTATATGTTTTTAATGAAATGTTTTGTTTTTTTAATTCTTCTTTGAATGCTGGTACAGATAAAGAATTCTTATTTGCTACTTCTGCTATATATCGTTCTATTTCTTCTTCTTCGACATAAAGTCTTTTTTTCTTTGCCTCTTCTGACACAATAAAATCAAGGATTGCAGAATCTAATAATTTTTGTGCTGTAGGGTCGTATTTAAAATCAGTTACCGAGAAATTTTTATTATATTTTTTATTTACATCGGATAATGTAATTGGCATATTATTTATTGTTACTAAGATTGCATCTAAAAATTCTTCACTAATTGCATTTTGAAAAAACAAAATAGAAGAAAAGAATAAACACAAAATAAATTTTTTTTGTTTTATCATATAAGTACACCTAAATTTTTATATACAAGCTTTTTGTAGAATGATACAAGGTTATTAAAATGTTATCAACCAAGAGATTTATGAAGAGTGTAAAAAAAACATTGAGTAAATTGTATTATAATTTTTATTTCTCTAAAGAGATATATATGGAAGAGTTAAGATTAAAAAAAATAAGAAAGAATATAGATACGATTGATAAGAAAATTCTAGCCTTATTAAATAAGCGTTTAGATTACATTATTGAGGTTGCTAAAATAAAAAAAGTTTTATCAAAAAATATTCGTATTAAAAAACGAGAAGAGGAAATATATACGAATTTAATATCTATAAATGACGGTCTATTATCTGATATTGCATTAAGAGATATTTGGAAAAAAATTATATTAGAATCGGTAAAATTAGAAAAAAATTTTTTAAAGAAAAACTAAAATGAAAAACACAAGAAAAATTAAGCGGAGGACGGGACTCGAACCCGCGACATCTTGCTTGGGAAGCAAGCACTCTACCAACTGAGTTACATCCGCAAGAAAACTTTTTTAACTTAACATAAAATGTAAAAAATGTCATTCATTAAAAATATAATTTTTTACTTGAAACTTTCTTACATTTTCTTTGTGGAAAAGCCACATAGGGAATTGCTATTTTTTTTAATAAATTTTTGTGGAAAAACTTTAAGGATTAAGAAATGGTTGCGGGGACTGGATTTGAACCAGTGACCTCCGGGTTATGAGCCCGACGAGCTACCAAGCTGCTCTACCCCGCGATATGATGTCATGTATAATAGATATTTT
>CAZHFA010000011.1:15575-17072 GCA_964531865.1 uncultured Bdellovibrionales bacterium | reverse complement strand
TCAAGCTAAAATTGGCTTTGAGTTTGGCTACTGTCCGGATGTAGTTAACATAAAAGTTGAGGATGGGTTTGTTGAAGAACTTGGAACTTTAAAAATTCCTGTAAATTACGCAAAAAAATTAAGTATATCTATTCCAAAATATAATTTAACAAAGACAAGAAGAATAGAACAAAGAAAAAATATTAAATATAATAAGAAACAAAGTAAAAGGAATTTAAAGAAAATTTGTGGCAGATTGATGTCTCAATTATAGTAATTGAGAATTCATAAGATATTGATGTAGTTAAAAAACATAAGAGCGTGAAAGTCTTTAAAAAAACTTATGTAAAGTCATTATTATTTAAATAGACTATCAAGCTTTTTATAAACATTTTCTTTTGATGATTTGTCTTTGATGTTGCTTGCAGCTTCCAAGTAGTTTGGTCTAAAAAAATCACAGAAGTTTGATTTTTCTTTATCAAGTATTCTTTCTGCTTGTGTTTCATTGCAATTATTATATTCATGCTCAGAATAAAATTTACAATTCTTACAACAGTGTAAATCTTCTTTACAATTATCACATGTATCATGTATGTTAACAGTATCTGAATACATGATTGTTTTTTTACATTTATGACATGAAAATTGTTTCATAAAAAATTTCCAAATTTTAAATATTAAAATATTTTTCTTTTAAAATTTTAGTAGCTCTTATAGCCCCTTCTCTTAATGGTTCAATTTTTTCTTGTTGATTTTTTTGTATTTTTTCACTGTTTTCCCAAGCATATACTAAAGTCTTTGTTAGTGAATCTTTTGTTATTTGTGCAAGTTCTAAACTTAATTCTGGGGAGTTAAGATGTCTCATATATCCTCTAACTTTTGGAGCATATATAAGTCCAACAATAGGAGTTTTCACAGCTGAAGCTAAAATTAAAGCATGAAATCTCATGCCAACTAAAATTTTACAGCGTCTCATTATTGCTTGAATATCATGGCTTAAATAGTTTGAGTTATCTACGACAATGCCGTTACAATTTTTAGCTACAAAATTACAAACTTCTTCATCCATAGGCTGAGTTGAAAAAATTATTGGTTTTATATTTTGATTTAAATTTTTACAAGCTTCTTTTACAGAATCTGATATCATAAGTAAAAATTCATTTTTATCTTTTATTTTTTCATCTTTTTTTAACCAAGAATCCATATAGCTTGTAACATTTACTCCAAAAAGTGGAGTTTCTTTATCAATGTTAAATTTTTCTTTTAAAATTTTTATTGCCACATCGTCGCTTGATACTGGGTTTATAAAAGCAGAATCTCCAGTTAATAAAATTTCTTTTTCTACACCAATTTCTTTTGCGAGTTCTCTACTATCATTTTCTCTAAACATAATTAAATCGCAGTTATTAAGTAAAAATTTTGCCATCATTTTACTTAATTTTGAAGGGAATGGACCAATACCACAATTAAAACAAACTAACTTACATTTACAAATTTTTGCAATTGGAGCTAGGAAAA
>CAZHFA010000011.1:0-15475 GCA_964531865.1 uncultured Bdellovibrionales bacterium | reverse complement strand
CAATTAAAACAAACTAACTTACATTTACAAATTTTTGCAATTGGAGCTAGGAAAAATAGGGTTATTAAATAATTAAAAGCTGGGTTTAAAAGTTTTTTCCCAAAAATAATTCCATCACAAATAAGTGCCACATCACTTTTTAAGAAACATTTGATTGTTGGAATTCCTAAAAGTCTAATACTTCCAGTCCAAGGCATTACATCGACAGCTTTTAAATTATATTTGTTTTCATAATTTTTTTGCATCCATTGATGAAATACTGCAGGGGCATAAAATGACACATCTTTTAAGTTTTTAGTTAGTGATTCTAGAATACTAGATAAAATTGCTCCATCTCCTAAATTTCTACCTGAATTATTACCAAGAAGTGTTACGACAGGGGCCTTACTTTTCATGAATTTTCCTTTTTTCTATTGTCTGTTTATTTTTAATCTTTTAATATAAAAACCATCGAGGTATTTTATGCAAAAAAATATTAAAATCAAGATGATACTAAGTAGAATAACATTTTTTATATTTGTATTTATATTTTTTCAAGAAGGTATTTTTGCCGATGAATTATATAAGGATGAAAAGATAGAGAATAAAAAAGATAATGATCTTGAGTTTTTGCCTGGAGAGGAAATAAAAACAAATTCTGGTAGGAAAATGCGTGTTTGGTCATCTAAAGGTTCTTTTCATTTGGGAAAAAAAGTTGAAGATATTGATAATGAAAAGAATATAGATCTTGATACAGTGGTGATTGATAAAAGACGTTTTGAAAAAAAAGAAAAAAAATAAGGAATGTTGTTTATGAAAAAAATATTGTTGATAGTAGCTTTGTTATTTGTTGTAGCAGACTTTGCTTTCTCTGATGAAGAGAAAGAAATAAAATTTCCTCAAAGAGGAGTTTTGGCTAGTAGCATTGATGCAGGTAATGTAAATGTAAAAATTCCAGAAATGTGGGGAGAAGGAAAAAATTCTAAGCCACCTATTCAAGCAACCGTAATAAAGAAAAATGATATGCTGTGGAATTTAGTTGCAAAAAATATATCTTCTGAAAGATATATTTTTTCATTGGAGTTAATGCAATTTTCAAAAGATGGGAAAAAAATAAAAAATACCATTCATTCTTTTTCTTTAAAACCAAAATCATCTAAAACTGTGCCTGTAGTCGCAAATAGTTTTACTAAAGATTATATTGTTAACATTATTTCTTGGAAAAAAATTGATACTAAAAACAAGGAAACAATAAAGGGTATTTCAAAAGAAGATGACAATACAAAATTAAGAGGGGATATAGAAGAGAAAAACGCACCACGTCCAGACTATCATTCAGTTTTTTAATTTTTATAAATAAAATAAAAAGAGTCACATGTACTTTCTATATGTGACTCTTTTTGTTGTTAATCGTTTGCGACTTTTTTTGTTGCTTTCGAAGTCTTTTCGCTTTTTTCATTTTCATTTTTTGGAGATGTAATTCCAAGTGCTTGGAAAATTAAATCTCTAATTTCATCTTTTACTTCTGGATGCTCTTGACAATATGCTTTAGCTCCTTCTCTTCCTTGTCCGATTCTTTCTCCTTTATAAGAATACCAAGCTCCAGCTTTATCTACAAATCCATAAGTTACTCCTAGGTCTAAAATTTCTCCTATTTGACTAATTCCTTCATTAAAAATCACATCAAACTCAGCCTCTCTAAACGGAGGAGCTACTTTATTTTTAACAACTTTTACACGTACTCTATTTCCTGTTACATCTGAGCTGTCTTTTATTGATGCAATACGTCTTATGTCTAATCTTACAGAGGCATAAAATTTTAATGCATTCCCTCCTGCAGTTGTCTCTGGAGAGCCGAACATAACACCAATTTTCATTCTCGTTTGATTTAAAAAGAGTATTAAACAATTAGATTTTGAGGTGATTGCAGTAAGCTTTCTTAAAGCTTTACTCATAAGTCTTGCTTGCATTCCTGGTTGTTGATCTTCCATTTCTCCTTCAATTTCAGCTTTAGGAGTAAGTGCTGCCACAGAATCAATTATCACTAAATCAACAGATCCTGATGAAACTAAAGATTCACAAATTTCTAATGCTTGTTCTCCACAATCTGGCTGGCTTACTAATAATTTTGATGTATCGACTCCAAGTTTTTTTGCGTATCCAACATCAAGTGCATGCTCAGCATCGATAAACACAACAGTGCCACCTTTCTTTTGAGCTTCTGCTGCTAAATGTAATGCTAACGTTGTCTTTCCTGAAGATTCTGGGCCATAAATTTCACAGATTCTTCCTTTTGGAAGTCCTCCAATTCCTAATGCAATATCTAATCCTAAACTGCCAGTAGAAATAGCTTCAACTTTTTCAACTGCATCATCATCAAGGGACATAATGGCACCTTTCCCATATTTTTTTTCTAATAAAGAAATAGCAGATGATAATGCCTTTTCTTGATCTTGATTTTCATTGTTGGGTTTCATATAAAACACTCCTTGTTTTTTTTAGTTAATTAAAAATTTAATTTAGCTCTCTTATCACTCCAATAACTTTTCCTTGTACTTTTACACTTTCCAAAGTTATAGGTTGAAATTTTTCATTTGCAGGAACTAACATAACCTTTCCATTCTTTAATCGTTTATAAGTTTTTAAAGTTGCGGATCCGTCATCTAATAATGCAACAACTATTTGTCCATTATCTGCAAAATCTTGTTTTTTTACAACAACAATATCTTCATCACAAATATGAACTCCGATCATTGAATCTCCATGTACTTCTAAACAAAAAACTTCTCCCTTTCCATCTACCATAGATGGAGGAATGTCAATCATAGTTTTGTTTTCCATAGCTTCAATTGGAATTCCTGCAGCAATAACTCCAACTAGCGGAACAGCTGTTGGACTTAATAATTCAGGTGCTTCAATATCTATTAGTTCAAAAGCTCCTTCTTCTCCACGTTTTATAAATCCTTTTTGTTCTAATCTTTCAAGATGAAAGTGAGCTGTTGATAGAGATTTTACTCCGATATGGTTAGCGATGTCTTTTAACGTGGGGGCATATCCACGTTCTGAAATGAAAGTTCTTAAAAATTCAAGAGTTTGACGTTGAACTGGTGCAAGAGAATTTGTTTTTAAATTTTTTATTTCCATACTATCCTTTAAATGTGTTTTTCTATAATCTTTCTAGTGTAGTTTGCTTTTTATTCTATATATAACAAAACTAGAATTTGGTCAAGTAAAAATTTTGATTTACAAAAAAAAATCTTTACAATCGATCGCGTCTGTTTTTTTTCACGGTGAAAAAAAGACACAAAGGTTATAGGAAGGTTTTTTTAAGAAAGGAATTTAAAATGAAACAAGGAAAACAGTATAGATTCTACTGTAGGGTTCCTCAGTACATGTTTGATGAAAGATTTTCTATCGAATGGGTAGAAAAAATAGAAGATGATGGTTATGATCATCTCCTGTTTAGAATTCCAGCTAATTTTCCTAAAGTAGAGAAATTTGGTGTGTTTTTATTGGAAAAATTCCTCTACCTTCATAATGTAGTGAAGGTAGAAGAAACAGGAGAAGTAGAGAAAGGATTGGTAAAACTAGATTTATTTATCGAAAAAGGTTTTCTCGCTAAAGTAAATGTTGATGCTTCTGATCTTTTCATCGATAAACTATATAGATTGATTATGTCTTGGAAAGCATCAGAATTGTCTGAGATAGATTGGCATAGTTAGAACCATTAGCTGTTGAAGGTAAAATCATTTTGATTTTTTCTTTAATGAAAAAGTTTTCATGAAAGCAATAAATATTAGAAAATATTTATTGCTTTTTTTTTTGAAGAATATATTTTTCTTGCTAGTTCTAAAAAAATAATTATCATCTACCTAGATGTATTTTTTATTGTGAAAAATACAAAAGGTTGTTAGTTAACATAGTGGAAAGGAACAGACTAATGATAGATAATGTTAAATTTTCGTAATTACGTATTGGTGAAAATTTACATTTTACGTGTACTGTTTCACGGGTGAGTGTAGATGGGTTTTTAGTTGATTTACCCAGTGATTTGGGGAATTCTTTTAGAAATCTAAAAACGTTTCCAAGTGATGTAAGTGCTATAGATGAAGTAAGAGATATTTGGTATCCTAATCCAATGATTGCTAGGTTTGAGATTAGTTTTAATGAGAGATCATCTGTATCAATTGATGATGTGACTGAGGCGTTAAGATGTTGTTTTGATTCTAAAGAATGGAATATTGATAAGTTAGAAATGTCAGAGACAGATAAAGTTTCTTAATAATCAAAACGCCTAGTAATTAAAGATGGTTTAATAATAGGGTTTTTATTTAAAGACAAGTGTTTTGTATATTTTTATACAAGGACTTGTCTTTTTTTTGTCTTTTTTGTTATATGTGTGATATAAGAATACTGTTTTTTTTGGGCAATACTTAAAGGGAGATTTTTTTTAAATATGAAAATGCAGGAAGCATTAAATTTAGATGTCGTTAATTTTAAAGTTTTAAATTTTAAAAGGAGCAATGTGACGTCAACTAAAAAACATAATTTAGATAAAAACTGGATAGAAAAAGAAATTCAAGAAAAGCGTAATGAGTCCATGTACTTTTTTAAGCGCGCTCAAGATTTAGAGTCTCGTTCTCAAGATTTATTTAATATAATAGCAAAAAAAGAGTCAGAAAAAAGAATCTTAATAGAATTTTTAAATGAATTGGAAAAAGTGGATTTGATAAAAGATAATTCATTAAAAGAAGCTCAAATAAAAAAAATCAATAATGATTTTAGAGAAAAGCAAATAGTATATTTAAACTTGGAGAAATATACAGAAAATGCAACAACACAGGAATTTATATTAAGAATGTTTTCTTTAAATGACCTTGCTCAATTAAAGCTCGTAACGCGTGCAATAACTGGAAATGAAAAAATGGCCGATGAACTCTTATCATCCGATATTGGAATGTTTGAGTTATTTATAAAGGATAGAAAACAATTTTTATCTTACGCTATGGCTTTATTTAAAAATATTTCTTCATCTAAAAAAATTATTGTTGATGAAGTAGTAAAAGATACAAGAAAAATATTGTTTTCAGAAGCAATTTAGAAGCTATCGTTATTTTGTTTGTATGGAATCAAAATATTTTTTAACTAATTCTATAATCACAAGTACAATATCAACTAGTCCTGAGCATAAAAAAAGTAAACCATCTTTTCCATCAAAAGCCCAAGCCATGAGTGTTGTTGAAATTGCAATATTTATTGCAATAACATAAATTAATCCAACTTTATATCCTCCTTCTATTCCTGTAAAATCTGATTGATGTGGGCCAGCATCACTTATTCCTAGGTAAAAATCCGCTCCATATCCTATTCCTGCAAGTGTAACAATGAGGGTATGATTTCCCCACCAAAAAATGCATGAAAAAATTAAAATTAAAATTGTAAATAAGGGAAAAAAGTAAGGGGCAAGTGCAATTAGTGCGTTATACATGCGTGTCTTTTTAGTATACTCATATGTTACATGGCCTTCACCATTTCCTATTACCATTTCCTTATATTTGTTACCAACAAAATTTGCAAAGATTCTGTGTTTAGTTTCATGAATTAGGACTGCGATATGACCCTTTAAAAAAAATGAAGAAAGTAATCCAGAGATAAATGCAGTTCCAATAAAAGTAAAAAAATTTTTTAACATAATAGGAAAATTTTCTATTCCTGCTCGATTATAAAAAAGCTGTGGTAAAGAAATTACGTTTGAAGTGGCAAAAATTAAAAGACAAATAATAGATATAAAAAATGGCACGCCTCCTACGGGTTTTTGATCTTTTTTTTCTTTTTTTTTGAACATAAATTAAATCCTTCAAGAAAACTCTTTTTAGAATATAACTTGTGTAATAAACTTGGTAAAGTTGTTTTTTTTATGAAGGAAAAAATATGAGTGAGAAAAAAGCATTAGTAACAGGTGCAAATGGTTTTGTAGGTCAAAATGTTTGTAAAGAATTATTAAATAATGGTTATAAAGTAAGAGCTATGCATAGAAAAAATAGTAATTTGTCTTCATTAAAAGATTTAGATTTAGAACTAATTGAAGGAGATTTGTCAGATAAAAATTCATTAGAAAAAGCATGCGAGGGAATAGATTATGTTTTTCATATAGCTGCATTATTTAGGGAAGCAAAATTTCCAGATGAAATGTATTATAAAATTAATGTCGATGGTGTTAAAAATATTTTAGATGCTAGTATAAAACAAGGTATAAAAAATTTTGTTCATTGTAGTACAAATGGAGTGTTAGGACCATGCTATGGGAAAATGTTGAATGAAGACGCACCATATCACCCTGGGGATGTGTATCAAGATTCAAAGTGTGAGGGAGAAAAGTTAGTAAAAAAATATATAAAAGAAAATAAAATTAAAGCTACTATTATTCGACCTACAATGATATGGGGAGAAGGTGATATGAGATTTTTAAAACTATTTAAAGGAATAAAAGAAAGAAGACTTCCTATTATAGGTTCAGGAGAATACAAGACTCATTGGATTTTGGTTACAGATCTTGCAAGAGCTTTTAGACTTTGTGTAGAAAAAAATGAGGCTGTTGGGCAAACTTATCTTATAGGAGGTGGAGAAATTGTTCCGCTTAAAAAAGTTTATGAAGAAATCGCAAAATTTTGGGGAGTAAAAGTATTACCATTTAAAATTCCAGCAAAGCCACTTCAATTTTTGGGAGATATTATTGAACGTATTTGTGTGCCTCTTAAAATAGAACCGCCTCTTCATAGAAGGCGAGTTGATTTTTTTACAAAAGATCGTTCTTTTGATATTTCAAAGGCAAGAAGAGAACTTGGATTTATTCCAGATCATACATTTGAAGAAGAAGTTAAAATTGTTGGTGCGTGGTATGATAAATATTTAAAAAGTGCTGTTTTGACAAAATGATAGATGGATATTATACTTTGTGCTGTTTGTTTATGTTTTGTAGTGAGAAGGTAAAATGAGTTATTTAGATCAACTTGAAAATAATAGTATTTATATTATTAGAGAAGCATATCATCAGTTTAAACATATGGGGCTTCTTTGGAGTATAGGAAAAGATTCTACAACGCTTTTGTGGCTTTGTAGAAAAGCATTTTTGGGAAAAATTCCTTTTCCAGTAATGCATATAGATACAACATTTAAATTTCCAGAAATGTATGCATATAGAGATAAGTACGCAAAAGAGTGGGGGTTAGACCTTATCATTGAAAAAAATGAAGAAGCTATAGCAAGAGGTATTAATTATAATGATTATGATGCTTTTACATGTTGTCATGAGTTAAAGACTGTAGCTTTACAAAAGGCCATAATAAAACATGGATTCGATGCATTATGTGTTGGAATAAGACGTGATGAGCATAGTATTAGAGCAAAGGAAAGAGTGTTTTCATCTCGTTCAATAGATTTTAAATGGGACTATAAACATCAATCTCCTGAAATGTGGGATCATTATAAGGGAGATACTAATGAGGGGAAACATGTAAGAATTCATCCACTTTTGCAATGGACAGAACTTGATATCTGGAAATATATTCAAAGAGAGAATATTCCGATAAATGAGCTTTATTTTTCAAAAAATGGAAAACGTTATAGAAGTTTAGGGTGTATGCCAATTACTAAGCCTGTTGATTCTAATGCTGATACGATTGAAAAAATTGTTGAAGAATTAAAGACAACAAATGTTGCGGAAAGGTCTGGTAGATCTCAAGATAAAGAGACGGCGTATATGATGCAAAAATTAAGAAGTTTGGGGTATATGTAAAATGATAAAAGAAAGAGAACATTTAAATTTTGTGATAGTAGGTCATATTGATCATGGTAAAAGTACATTAATAGGAAGGCTTTTGTATGATACGGATTCAATTCCAGAAAGTATAATAGATGATGTCCGTGTTACTTCTGAAGCAATTGGTAAGAAAATGGAGTTTGCTTATCTTTTGGATTCTTTGAAGGAAGAAAGAGAGCAAAATATCACAATTGATACAACACAGACTTTTTTTAAATCTGAAAAAAGGGATTATATTATAATAGATGCTCCTGGCCATAAGGAATTTTTAAAGAATATGATAACGGGTGCATCCTTAGCAAATGCTGCTATTTTGATGGTAGATTCTAGTGTTGGGCTTCAAGAACAAAGTAGGCGACATGCATTTATTTTAAGCCTTCTTGGAGTTAAACAAATAATTGTAGCTATAAACAAAATGGATTTAGTTGATTATAGACAAGATGTTTATGAGAAATTAAAAAAAGAAGTTATAGACTTTTTAGCAAAAATAGATTTAAAGCCAAGTTATGTTATTCCAGTTTCTGCTCAAGAGGGGGATAATGTTGTTAATGCATCAAAGAATATGCCGTGGTATTCAGATAAAATAGTGCTTGATGCGTTAGATTCTTTTGAACCGTCTGCATCCTTAGATAAAAAATCATTAAGATTTCCTATTCAAGATGTTTATACGATTGATGGAAAGAAGATATTTGTTGGAAAAGTTGAAAGTGGCTCATTTAAGAAAGGGGATGAAGTCGTAATATTACCAAGTAATAAAAAAACATCAATTGCAAATATTGAGGTTTGGAAACAAATTAAAAATAAGGCAAAGACCGGGGACTCAATAGGGCTTACTTTTACAGATGATTTAGACTTACAAAGAGGGGATATTGTTTGTATTGGTGGTGAACCAAAAGTTGTAGATTCTGTTGAGGCAACGGTTTTTTGGATGGATGCGAAGGATTATTCACCAGAAGACAAGTTAATTGTTAAATGTGTAACTCAAGAAGAGCCTTGTAAGATTACAGCAATTGAAAGTAGAATTGATTCTTCCACTCTTGATGTTATAAGCGATGATAATTCTTCGATGAAGACAACAGAAGCTGCTAAGCTTAAACTAAAAGTTAAAAGACCACTTGTAATTGAAGATTTTAATAATATTGAAGGGCTTGGAAGGTTTGTGCTTACAAGGGAAGATGGCGATATCGTTGCTGGGGGAATTTTTAGGTAACTTAACTTTCTAAATATTAAGTAAGGAATAAAAGAAAATAAAAAAATAATTTTTATTTTCTTTTATATATTAAAAAAAGGATAATTTTTATTTTTAATTATCCTTTTTTTAATTCTAAATTTTGATTATCTTTGATTATTTTTTCTTTTTTCCCTTGCTTCCTTTTTTCTTTGGGTAATCGTCGTCATCATCATCTTCTTCTTCATCCTCTTCATAATCGTCGTCGTCATCATCTTCATCATAGTCATAATCATCTATATCTACATCATCATCATCTTCATCAAATTTTTCATCATCATCTTCTTCTTCCTCTTCAAGTTCTTCATTTTCTACAGAAAAACAATTTGGATCTAGTTCTTCTAATGCATCGACTACAGTTGTAATGATTGTCGCAAACTCTTCTGTTGAAACATCATCTGAATCGATTACACTATCTATTGCTAATTTTAATTCAGATACCATAGCAGTATCAATTTCGCTCATTATTTTGTCTGTTGATTTTTCATCAGTTTCATTATTGTTATCATCATCAGCTTCGTATCCTGTATCTTCAGAATTTAATTTTTCTGAAACTTCCTCTTGAAGTTCAGTATAAGCTTCTACTAATTGCGATAATGCAGTTGTTAATTTTTCTGTTGCATGCGATGCCATTTTATTACTCCTTTTAAAATATTTAAACCACTTAAGAACTACCGTATCAATATGGCATCTTGAATTTTTTTGATGCCTCACAAAAAAAGTAGTACATATAATTTATATATCAATATCCTAAAAATAATGTAGAAATCAATAGGAAAAATAAAAAAAATTAAAAAATAATATGTTGGAATAAACTTTTTACTAACATATACTAAAAATAGTTTTTGTTTTTTTATATGTTATTTTAAAAGTTGTATCATGTCAGAGAAAAGAAGGGCGACTAAAAGGCAAAAAAGCCAAGGGGTCGTAAGTAAGCCAGTTGAAAAAAAAGTAAAAGATAAAACTCCTATAAAAAACTTTGGAGGAGAGTTCATTATTTTTTTGTTAACAATAATTATTATTTTTTTGCTTTGTAGCATTTTATCTTTAAATCCATCAGAGCCTAGTAAAAATTTAATGGGGCCTATTGGACATTTTATTGGGACTTTATTAAGAGGAAGTCTTGGATGGGCATCTTTGATAATTATAGGGTGGCTTTGTGTTGCAGTTGCCTTAACTGTTAATAAAATAAAAAAGAAAGGTAAGGATAAAGAGGATAAACCTAAGTATCGTTTTGAGATTAGATTTTTTTCTGTTGTTGTAAGTATAATATGTTTTTCCGCATTTTTTGCATTATTTTTTAAAAATATTGGTGGAGGAGACATTGGTGTAGCTACAGCAAGTTTATTTTCAAAATATACAGGAAGGTTAGGAACGGGAATCTTGTCGTTTAGCTTTTTTTTAGTTTGTTTTGGCTTTGCTTTAAGTTATACGATTTCTGATTTAGGAAAAAGTTCTCTTAAATCACTTATAGCCATAGGAAGATGTTTATTTTTAGTTGTGCCATATTATATTTATCTTACAAGTGTTGTTTTATGCAAAAAAATCTTCGAACCATTTAGAAAATATTTTTCATTTTTATTTCCTAATCATGAAGAAGGCGATGAAGAGCTTCCTCTTCCTAAACCTAGACGAAGAAAAAATATAATAGAAAAAGATGATGAAAATAAAGAAGAAAACGGCGATGGGGAGCAAGATGATAATTTTGAAATAGTTGTAAAAAGAAATAGGATAAAAGATTCTGAAAGTTCATTAAAAGAAGTTGATAAAGCAATTCGTACTGCACAAAAAACTTCAATGGCATGGTGTGATGATGAGAAGTATACAAATTACAATCCACCAAGTTTAAGTCTTTTAAAAAAATCTTCTTTAGATGCAGTTTCTGTTGAAGATGATGATGAGCTTGTAGAAAAATCTAGAATAATAGAAAAGAAATTAAAAGACTTTGCAATATTAGGGCATGTAAAAGAAGTGCATTTAGGGCCTGTAATTACGCTTTTTGAGTTTGAGCCTGCAGCAGGAGTAAGGGTAGGGAGAATTGCTGCTTTACAAGGAGATCTTGCTATGGGATTAAAGGCAAGTGCTATAAGAATCATTGCTCCAATTCCTAAAAAAGGTACTGTTGGAATTGAGGTGCCAAATAAAAATAGAGATCTTGTAAGGCTAAGAGATGTATTAGAGAGTGAGGCATTTGTAAATGCAAAATCTATTTTATCTGTGCCTATTGGTAAGGATATTTATGGTGAAGCAATGGTTGCAGATATTGCCTCAATGCCACATTTACTTATTGCTGGAGCCACAGGAACTGGAAAATCAGTTTTTATAAATACTCTTCTAATTAGCTTGTTATATAGAGCAAATCCAGCAGAGCTAGGTCTTATTTTAGTAGATCCAAAAATATTAGAGTTAAGTGTATATGAAGGCATTCCGCATTTAAAAGTTCCTGT
This sequence comes from uncultured Bdellovibrionales bacterium, assembly GCA_964531865.1. Lineage (GTDB taxonomy): Bacteria > Bdellovibrionota_C > UBA2361 > UBA2361 > CAKMMH01 > CAZHFA01. The sequence goes on along the minus strand of CAZHFA010000011.1, from coordinate 4,002 downwards.
CGTTACTACACCTAAACAAGCACATGCAGTGTTGTTATGGGCAATCGATGAAATGGAACGAAGGTATAAATTGATGCAGAAATATGGTGTTAGAAATATTGATGGTTATAATGCAATTGTAAGGGGAGAGGTAAAGGTTGAAAATCCGATAAGAGAATTTAAGAAAAATGATTATATTGAATTAAATGATGAAAATATTGTAGAAGATGGAATCGTTGATGGAAATGATGCTTCTCAAGAATATTCAATGAATTCTTCTAGTGTTGAAAAATTAAAACCTCTTGCAAAAATTGTAATAGTAATTGATGAGCTTGCAGATTTAATGTTTTCTGTTGGAAGAGATTTAGAAGAAGCAATAACTCGTCTTGCACAAAAAGCTAGAGCTTCTGGAATACATTTAATATTGGCTACGCAAAGGCCGTCTGTTGATGTGATTACGGGGCTTATAAAAGCAAATTTTCCCGCAAGAATTTCATTTAGAGTATCAAGTAGCTTTGATTCTAAAACAATTTTGGATACTGTCGGGGCAGAAAAACTTTTAGGAAAAGGCGATATGCTTTATATGGAACCTGGGGGAGTATCAAATAAAAGAATACATGGAGCATTTGTTTCAGATGCAGAAGTTATAAGAGTTATAAGTAGCATAAAACAGCAGGCAAGACCAAATTATGACGAACAAATAATAAAAATGTGTGAAAAAATATCTAAAGAAAATGATGGACAAGAAGTTGAGGATGATGAAGAAAAAGATGAGCTTTATGATAAGGCTGTAGAGTTTGTTATCCAAAAAGGACAGGCATCAACATCGATGATTCAACGTGTTTTTAGGATTGGTTATAATAGGGCTGCTAGAATAATAGACAGTATGGAGCGAGATGGTGTTATAGGGCCAATGGATGGGGCAAAGCCAAGAGAAGTTTTTGCAAATGTCAATCAAGAAGATGATGATATTGCTCATGGAGAATAAGGTAAAGAATTAAGTAAAGATAAGAGAGAGTGAAAATATAAAGCTTATTTTAAGAAAGTTTTTAAATTTAGTGAAGCGTTAAATATTTCTTCTTTTGTAAAATTTAATTTTTTAGATTTTAATTCTTTTATAGCTGTTTTTAAAGTAGCATCTTTATTCTTTATTATGTAATCAAGTAGCATAGCTTCTATTGAAAAAGATTTGTTATTATTTTTTAAAGTTTTTTGTTTTATTAAAATAGGCGATATGTCAATTACTAAGCAGTATTCACCTTTTTCATAAGCAGGATTTTCTTTTAGTTTGTTAAAAACTTCTGTGGAATTTCCTCTATAAATTTTTTCAAATTTTTTTGTTAGATCGTTACACAAGCAAATATTATAATCAGGGAAGTCATTTGAAAAAATTTCCATTGTTTTTAAGATTCTTTTTGGAGATTCATAAAAGATAAAAATATTATTTGTCGTATTTGTCTTTATTTTATTTAATATATCTAAAATATCTTTTTTTTGTCTTGGTAAAAATCCTAAAAAAGAAAAATTTAATGCATTAAAACCACAAATGGATATGGCTGTAGTTACAGCACAAGCTCCAGGAAGACCTAATACTTCAATATCATTTTGTATTGCTTCTTTTACTAAAATATAACCTGGATCAGAAATGCATGGAGTTCCTGCATCAGAAATGATTCCAATATTTTTTCCTTCTAAAAGATTTTCTATGAAAAAAGAAACTTTAGATGATTCATTAAATTTATGATTAGAGATTAACTTGTTTTTAATATTAAATGCGTTAAGTAGAATTGATGATTTTCTTGTATCTTCTACAGCTATTAAATCCACATTCCTTAAAATATTTAAGGCATGTTCTGATATATCTTCTAAATTTCCAATGGGTGTTGCAATAACATATAATTTTCCTGTCATTTTTTTATTGTATTGTTGTTTGATTTAAAAATCTACAGTTAAAGTTTTATATCTGTAAGATAATCTTTTACTTTAACAATATTTTTTACATCCATTTTTTGTATATTCTCTTTTAGTTTTACGAATTTTTTTACATCTTTTTCATTGACAATGTTTTTAAAGTATTCTGGATTTTGTTGTATACCTAAAATTGTAATTACAAAAATCCATGCAAATGTTATTACTACATTTTTTATGAGACCAATTGAATGAATAAAAATATGAAATAGAGCATAGAGCAAAATTCCAAGCATGATTACATACTTTAATTCTTTTAAAGACTCATTTTCAAAAGTAGGAGTTCCTATTGCAAATGTTAAAACTAAAACAAGTGAAAAGCTTACTAAGCTTTTTATAATCTTTGGATTTTCTGTTGTATCATCTTTTCTTTTTAATATAAAGGCACGTATAAAAATACATATTACCCAAAATCCTAATACTTGAAATTCAGGAGACAAGGTAAATGTTTCTTTTAAGGCTTCATTTACGGTTTCATTTTCTAGTGCAAGATAGCTACTATAAGAAAGAGGAATTAAAATTAAAAATGGAATTTTAGTTAATAAACCAATAAAAATTAAGCTTATCAAAATCCATTCTGTTAATGATAATTTTGTAAAAATATCATTTATTGTTTCGAAATATTCCTCGTATAATTTTATAAAAGTTTCTTTCATCCCTAGCTCCTTCTTTGTGCGTGTTTGTTCCTTCTCTTTTAGCCTTGTCGTAAGGATTGTAGATTTATTAAGAAAATGGGGCTTTTTTTATTTAAAAAAGAATATATCTCCGATTTGTTTGGATTTTTTTTCTCCTATTCCATAAATTTTTTTAATTTTTAAAATAAAATCTTTTTTATTATCTGGAGGATTTTTAAGGATTTTTTTTATTTTAATAGCTTGAGTTAAAGATAATCCACTTATATTTTGAATTTCCCATAGAGAAGGATTATAGCGTAAACAAGGGAGATTTAAGGCTAAACAATTTTCTAAATTTTGATTTTTTAAGTCATATTTAAAAAAACTTTTTTGATGATTTAGTTCTTTTACTACAAAACAAACAAGAATTAGAAACAAAATTTGAAGATAAAAAAAAGTTTTTCTTTGCATAAAGAGAAAATCGATTTTTTTATAAAAAAATAACTTAAAAATTGTAAAAAATATAAAATTTTTTTTTGCTTATGATTTTTTAAAAGTTATAATTTTTCACCTGATACTCGGCAGTATTTTGAAAGGTTTTTTGATGGCAAAAAAATTTTTGCTTATGAGTGTCGTGTTAGTGTGTGTTTTGGTGCTTACTTCTTCGGAAGCGAATGCACGAATTGTTGTTAGGGGATTGAAACGTGCTAGTTGTACCACCGAATCATGTGTAACGCCAAGTTGTACTACAGGAATGTGTCCTGCTAAGCAAACAACTAATTGTGTTACAGGAATGTGTCCTGCTCAAGATAGGACTACATGTGCTGTTCGCAATTGGGAAAAATCGATTGTTCGAGGAGACAACTGTTGTCGTCGAGATTATTATCAACCACGACGATGTTTTCGCGGTCCATTTGGACGCACTTGGTGCTGGTAAGATGAAAAAAGGTTAAAAATTTAATGTTCTAGCTTTTAGGGGAAAAGCTAGATAGATTTAATTTAAACAGAAACTTTTGCCGAGTGTCTGTTTTTTTTCTTCATATTCTGTATTTCAAATAAAAAAATTAAAAAATTTCTTTTAAAATATATTTCATAAAATTCTAATAAAGAAACACTTTCGAGCAAAAAAAATACTAAAAATTTTTATTGAATTTAGTAAAAAATAATATACAATTTCAACGCGGGTACTCGGCAATATTTAAAAAGAAGGGAGATCTTTTATTATGAAAAGATTTCTTTTAGTGGTTTTTTTAACGGTGATTGCGTGTTTGGTAATGATGCAATCGCTTGCGTTTTCTCAAGAAAGAATTAGGGCTCCTAGAGGACCAGCTTTTGGTGGTAATGTCGAGAGACATTTTTATCATCAATCTGAAAATCCACCTCCACCTCCTGTCCGTAGATATTATTCTCATTCAAGAGACTATTATGGCTATAGAGGGGA
>CAZHFA010000010.1:0-17337 GCA_964531865.1 uncultured Bdellovibrionales bacterium | reverse complement strand
CCACCAGAAAGACTACTTAAAGGTTTATCTAGTTGAGCAGGAGAAAATAAAAATTTTTTTGCCCAAGGAATTATATGAATCGTTTGACCTTGATAAACAACTGCATCACTACTTGGGGATAAAGCTTTGCTTAATGTATAATCAAGAGGAATTTCATCTCTAAGTTGTGAAAAAAGTTTTATTTTTAAATTTTGTGCATATCGAATTTCCCCATTTTGTGGCTTAAAATCCTCCATTATTAATTTTAATAATGTCGTCTTCCCTTCCCCATTATTTCCTAAAATTCCAATACAATCTTTAGGCCTTACTAAAAAAGATAAATTTTCAACTATTTTTTTCAAATGAAATGAGAAAGTAATATCTTTTATTTTTACAAATTCTTTTGTCTTTCTATCAGTCCCCTGAATTTCAAAATTAATTTTCTTCTTACTTAATAACTTCTCTGTATCTTTTAACTCATCTTGCAAATTATACGCATTATCAATTCTATACTTTGCCTTTGTTCCCCTAGCCTTTGGCATACGACTAAGCCAATCATTTTCTTTTCTTAAAATAGACTTAATCGCATCCTTTCTATTTTCCATACTTTGCAAATATAGACTCTTTTGCTCTAAAAATTTTTGGTAATTACCATCTATAGAAAAAAAATTATCCTTATAACAAGAATCAATTTCTATTATTTTTGTGGGACATGTTTCTAATAATGTTCTATCATGAGTGGTAAGAATCCACGTAGTATTAAAAGATTTTAAATAACTTTCTAGAAAATTTATTCCTTCAAAATCAAGATGATTAGTCGGTTCATCAAATAAAATTATATCTGGCTCAAGTATCATCGCTCTTAATAATGCTAATTTTTTTTTCTGCCCTCCAGAAAGCTTTTCAACATCGACATCGGGTTCAAAATTATTTTGAGTTAAATATTTAGATGCTAGATTTTCAGGATTATTCCTTAATTTATTAAGCTTTGCAACTTCATATAAGACCTCAAAAGGAGTGTGTTTATCAAAGACTGTGTGTTGTGCTAAATATGATATTTTTAAATGCTCTTCTCTTTTTACACAGCCCGATTCTGGTTCATAAACACCAGTAATGATTTTTAAAAGAGATGACTTTCCCACTCCATTTGGCCCAATAAGGGCAATTTTATCTTTATTATTAATAGTTAAAGATAAATCATGAAACAATTTTTTTCCAGAAAATTCACAAGATATATTTGAAAGAGTAATTAAAACATTTTCCATTTCTTAATGATAAATTAAGCGATAAAAAAAGACAATTACTACGGATTATTAAGCTTCACAAAAAGTAAAAATAACATAAAAGTTAAAACAACTTATTTTTTTCACATATGAAATTTATAAAATCTATCTTTAATAAATTATATTTCTTCTGGTCTATGAGTTCTTGCCTCAGCAGCAACAGCAAGCACTGCATTACAAGCAAGTTCTATACTTAAAAGATCTCTTGGCCCTAATTTGATTCTTCTTCTTTCTTCTTCTGAACGCCCCGTAACAAGCCTAAGCCAACAGATCTCCTCGCCTGTTAACCTTCCTTGTTGTCCTCTTGGCTTATCCCGATAAAGTTTAATCAAAATATCAGACTGTTCTGACTTTTCGTCCCCTTGCAAAATTATATTTTCATCTAAAGATTCAACACCATAAAGAAATGCTCTTGTAGTAGCCCAAAGTCCCCCTACAGCATCCAATGGAATCATTAAATTAAGATACCCTTCTGCATCTTTCTTTTCTTCTCCCTCTACTATTGCAACATAACAAAGCCTAAGACCACCAGCTTCCGGAATTAATTGAAGACGACCAAAACTTTTGACAATTGAAAACGTGATCCCACCTAAATACATAATACTAACCTCTTAAAAAAATATAAAAAACCCTTCACAATTTACTACACTTTTTTTGATGTATCAATAACTAAAAAGTATTCACAAAAAAAATCAATATTTAAAAATATATTTCCTTTTAACTTTTAGTATTACTTTAAATCATTTATAAATATACTTTAAAATCAAGATATTACAACTACAAGATCGGTTTTCTTACCATAGCTAAAAGTCTAAAATCATCATCAGTAGTTAAAACATTTATCATGTTATAATCTTTATATCGTCGATTTAATGCAACACTTTCTTCATACCATTTTATTTTAGATTTTCCATTATCATTATTTCTAACTATATAAACTTGAGTAATGTCTGGTTTGTACTTTAAAAAATATTCTCTTTGAACTCTTTTATCATGCCCTGGAGAACGCAACTCGGTAACATTTATATTTCTTAACTCTTTATTTACCAAACCATAACAATCAAACATAGTAAAATCAGTATAAAAACCAACTAAGCCAATTCCTCCCATTACCATAGAAACTTTCCTATTACTAGCTACTGGCAAAAGAGCCTTATACATTAGGGTTCTTTTATAATTATTATCAATCATAAAATTATAAGAATCTCTCTCAGAAATAAAATTAGGAGAATTTAATCTAAAATGAAAGTTTGATAAAAAACTTCTAGAAAAAAAACTAACATTAAATAAACTAAAAAAAGAAGTTATCATAAAAACAAAAAATATAAATAATAATTTTTTCTTCTTTAACATAAACTGAACAACAAATGTAAGTGGAATAATTTGTAGTACAGAAAATGGCAATAAAAACCTAAAAAAAGGCATAAAATCTCCACCTACTATTATTGAATAAAAAAATAATGACAAATACAGGGTAAAAATTTCGTATCTATATTTTATTTTTTTATAAAACATTAACAAAAAACCACAAAGAGCAATTATTGCTAAAGGCTCCATATAAATAAACATCAAGTTATAATCTATTCCCCTTTTTAAAGTATTTAAAGTCATTCCAACTTTCATATATGTCGTATTAGGAAATAAATCTTGATAATAAAAATACCTTCCAAAAAAATAAATTAAATAAAAAAAAGCTGTAATCAAACAAAGAATTATTTTTTCTTTTCGTTTTTCATTCCTTACTAGCGATATGGCATAAATAAATAGCATAAAAAATACGCCTTCAAACCTAATAAGGCTTAAACAAATTCCAGCAAAAAAAATTAGTTTTTTATTTTTCGCTTTATCTAAAATTAAAAGATAAAATAAAAAAATCATTAAAAAAGCATATGGCATTGTGGCAAGCCCGCTAGTAGACCAAATAATAAAAGTGGGGAAAAATACTAATGATAATAGCGAAAAGAAAATTTCTTTAAATGAAAAATTAAACACACGTTCTAAAATTTTTTTCATAAGAAAAATTGTAACTATTCCAAATAAAGAGGATATTATCGGTAAAAAAATTTCAAGTGAAATTTTAAAATAATAAAATATTCCCCCTATTATAACCCATAAAAAATTACTGTATCCTTCGACGGGCGTTTCTCCCTCATTATAAATTAGCCCCAATCCGTTTGCTAAATTCTTAGCATATCTAAAAGATATAAAGGCATCATCACAAACAAAATAAAATGCATACGATAAAATACAAAAAGTAATTGCCAACAAAAAAACATAATATTTAGAAAATATTTTCATTCTAACCATTTTTTAAATTTTTCTACCTAAAGCCTGTTTTTTTCCAAATGGACATGGAGATGCACATTTTACATCTGGAAATGTACATTTTGGACCGTTTGAATATAAAAGCAATTCTTCATAAATTTCTGGAAAATCTTCCTTTGTATTTTCTATGTATTTTAATAAAAGTTCTCTACTTTTAATCATTATCTCAAGTTGAGCATGACCACACATTCTTTCTGTTATTTTTGAAATAAAATCAAAATATGTTCCAGATTCATAAACATTTATAAACGTTCCTTGTGGAATATTATCTCTTAAACTATTCATATCTTCATTCCATTCATCAATCAACTTTTGAGAGTCAAGAATCGGCGGAACAAAAAATTCAAAATCATCAATAAAAGACATCGAATAGTTTAATGTCCTATGTCTTTGTGCTTGTGCTAAATACGAAAAAGAAGCCTTATATTTTGTATAATAAACAAACGAAAAACATTCTCTTGTTTCTATTTGATTAAAAAATCTTAGAAATCTTTTTTTAGAAAATGGATTTAACCTTTCTTCTCTAAAAATTTTTAATTGAGAATTAAACTCAGTCATAAAAAATATAATATTTCTGGTAAAAACATCTGTTTTTTTAGAATTTTTATTTATGAAATCTTCAAATAAACACATTAGATAATTAAGTTGTCTAAACGACGTCGTGTAAAGCATTTTTGTAGGAGTAAAAATAGATGTTAAATTTCTTGCATTTTCCATCGCTAATTTTTTTACTTTTTCTTCTTCAAGGAAAGAATATTTTTCTGCAATCAATTTCATAAAAATTTCAACCCATTTTTCATACAAAGAAGCTTCAATTCCTGTAAGTTGCATTTTTGTATATCTTGCAGATTTCTCAGATGTCACATAAGGGGATTCATCATTTAATATCATGGCACCAATTTTGGGGATATCAGAGATATAGAAAGTAAGTGCTACATGTTCAAAAGGACTATGATGTCCACTATTTAATAGTTGCTCGACTAAGGCTTTAGAATCTTCCCTGTATAAAGTATCAAAATCATATTTTGAATAACATACTCTAGCTGCGGCTCTTGAAAAATTAAATGCATCATCTTTAGCGTTGATATTTGCAGTTGATGCTTTTAATTCAATTTTCATAAGAAAACCCCTTTAAAATATTATTATATATGTATAAACTTTTTAATTTTAGATTAACCAATATCCATTGTTTTTACAATGAATATAAAAAAGATTCTGTTGTGATTTTATTTTTAATGGTAAACTTTAAGAGTATTTTAAGAGTTATAATTTCTATTTTTATTTACTATGAAAAAAATATTTTTTGTTTTTATCCTTTTATTTTTATCTTCTTGTTTAATAATAAAACCAAAAGATCCTGCATACACAAGTTTGGTTTCTAGACTAAAAACAAAGGGCATTGTCACACTAAGCCCAGATAACCCATATATAGCTAGTAATTTACTAATAGCAAAGGAAATAAATTCAAGTAAAGAACTTGAAGGTTTTATCAAACATAAAGGCATCCCTAATTTAATTGAAGTAGATAAAAAATTTTTTCAAACTTTAAAATACAAGTTTTTTTATCCTCATGAGAAAATTTATTATAATTTAGAATTTACCAACAACGTATGGATTATTAGCGGACCTGAACAAATAACGATGGAACAGAATAGACAAATTTTTTATTTAACAGGCGGAAATTTGTTTACTCCTCAGATTCTATCAGAAGAAGAGCTTAATAATATAAGCCCAAACTCTTCATTGTCTAATCAAACATCTTTAAATAACTTAGATAATAATTTTCATAATCCAAATCCAAAGGAAGAGACAGCTCAAATAAAAAATGAAACAGATCCCCTAAAAACGGATTTAAAAAAAGAAAAAGATAAATCACAAAAAGTAAATAAAAATATTGTAAATGACTCATCTTCAAATAAAAAAGTACAATATGTTCCACCTCAAATTTCTGATAATAGCGATGAAGGATTAAATAAAATTATTAACTCAACAACAACATACACGGCGGAACAAAACTATAGAGGCGACTTAATTCATTATGTGGCGTATCAAGGGGAAAACCTATCTTTAATCTCAAGATGGTACACAAAGGAAGCAAACAATATGGACAAAATTGCAAGGATAAATAGCATAAAGGATGTTAATCATTTAGCCGTCGGCGATAAAATAATAATCCCTGCATATCTTTTAAAAAACAAAAATAAATTAACCAAGGGAGCTTTACAACAAATGATTTCTTTGTTTGAAAATACAAATAAAGCTAAAAAAGAGATTCAAAATCAAAATAATGAATTAGAATATTTTTAATTTGTAGTTCCAATTATAACGTTTATTTCTTGAGATTCTTTTGGGGCATTATATTTTTTTCTCTTTAATCTGTTAGAAAAAGTTTTATATTTTTTATAAAGCTTTTCATTCTTTAATAACTTATAAACTCTTGCTATATTTTCATACAATATAAAACTCTCATCATTCTTTAATGCCATTTTATAAATTATCAACGCTTTTTTATATAACTTTTCTTCTTCATATAAATTTCCAAGCACATTTAATATTTGCGTATTATATTTTTTATTTAAGATATCTTGCTTTATGCCTTGTTTAACAAGAGTTTTCTTATTTTCTTTTAATAAAATCCTATAATATGTTTCTTTATAAGAAGGATCAAAATTACTACTTTTTAATGCTTTTTTAATAAAAATTTTGCTATTTTTTAAATCATTTTTAACCAAATAACATTTTGAAATCATTTCATATGAAGTAGAGTTAGATGGATTTAAATAAGAAAATTTTTTTAAAATTGAAATTGCTTCATTACATTTTTTATCTTTAAAATAATCATAACCCTTAAAAAATATCGCACGCTGATTGTCAGGGAACAATTTATAAATTGTACTAATCGTTGCTTTTGTAAGTTTTGCATAGTTTGCAACCCTCATGTAGCTTATATATAGCTCTAAATTATCTTTATCAATTTTCATAGCATCAGCTAAATAATTATTGGCAAGTTCAAGTGGATGCATTCCATATTTTTCCACTATATAATCTTTGGCAAATTTATTTTCTATAAGACCTGTTAATATAATTGATTTTAATTTCTTTACATCAACCTTATTGTCTGGAATAGCAAAAAGTTTATCTATATATTTTTTTAGTAAGTTTTTTTTATCATCATCCTTATATGAAATCATCGAAGAAAAAAGATCAAAAGATTGTATTTCTAATACATCGTTATCAAGAGCTTTTTTAGTATTCTCTATAATTTTACTTTTATATTTATCAATATTTTTTTCTTCAACTCCTTTTTTTTGATATGCCTTTGTAAGTAATCTATATACAGTGGCACTTTGATAATTATTATTTACTATATATTTATAAAGCGAAATTTCATTTTTCCAAGAATGAATATATGGCAACCCATAGTGAAGATTTAAAAAGATGAAAAAACATATAATAAAAGATTTCAATATATTATTTTTAAAAACGAATACAAGAAGTACTAATCCATATTTAGCAACATAGCTCCACCTATCAGCCATCGATTGAATTCCGACTTGTGATAATTGAAGATATGGAAAAATATTTATAAGAAAAAATAAGATTGAGACGATAAATAATGATTTTTTTTCTTTTAACTTGATACAAAAATATAAAAAAATAAATACCAACACACAAAATATAAAAGCATTTATAATATTTAGATTATCATACGGATGATTATAAATAACCGATAAATCATATGGAAAAAAGAACCTTCTAATGTATTTTATTATATAATCTAATGCGTTTATAAATCGATCAAAAAAATTTAAATCCCTATAATTATAAATTGAGCCCCATTTTTTATGTGAGCTATACGAAAAAGGAATTAAAAAAATAAAGAATACTAAAAATTCCCATTTATGTAGTATTGATAAAAATATATTCTTAATTCTTATTTTATTATTATTTTCTTTTGCATCAAAAAAATAATCTATTAGTAAAAAAGAAAATACAGAAAATACGACTGTTGATTTTACCATTGAGCCTAAAATTACGACTACAAAAGATAAATAATAAAAATTTTTCTTCTGTTGTTTTTTAAAGAATATATAAAATAACAATGCTAAGAAAAAGAAAAAAGCACTTAAGACATCTTTTCTAGATGCTATCCATAAAACAGGTTCTATATTTAAAGCAGAGATAGAAAATAATATTGTTGCCAAAAACGCATCAACTTTATTTAATAATAAATTTTTTGAAATAAGAAAAATTAAAAAACATATTGTAATATGAATTACTACATTATGAATATGAAATACAAAAGCTGTTCCTCCTCCTAAATGATAATCAATCATATAAGATAACCAAAGAAAGGGGGACCAATGACCAAAATATATTGTGCTAAAAGCCCATTTTAAATTTTCAAAATTAAATTTTTGTACTCTTACATTATTAACAACATATATTGGATCATCTAAATTCAAAAAACCATTACCGATGCCTCCAATATATAAACAGATATTGAAAGTAATAATTACAAATAAAAGAAAATAATTATGTAATAAATATTTTTTAAGAAAATTCATTACTTATTAGATGCCATAAAAAAATAATAATGTTCATAAAAAGAATGTAAATAAGAATTTTAAAGATATAATATACTAATTTTTCTATATATTTTATATTTGATTAAAAATATAAATTCATTATCATTTATTTGGTTTGGGTAGAAGCGACAACGTAGAAACAAAAATACTTCCTTTTTAAAGGGATTATTTTTGTTTCTACTAAGTAAAGTAGGAAAGGTTTTTTTAAAAATCTCTAACGCATCATTGATACAGGAGAAAAAAAATGAAATTTGTGTCGACTCAGATTGTGGATCACATCAATGGTTCAACTAGTAGCTGTACATATAAAGACGGAAAGGATCTTTGGGATTTTTGGACTTCTTTTGCAGAAGGTGATGATAAACGTCTTTTTGATTTAGTAGAAAAATTTGCTAATGACTTTGAAGCACAAGAAGGAAATCTTACACTTCAAGAATTTTATCAAGAGTTCTTGAAAAATAAAGAGAAAAAACAAATCGAAAGAATTGTTAACATTCTTAACAATACTTGGGAATATGGACAAAAATTAAAAGAAATCCATGATAGCAATAAGTAGAACGATATCGTTCCTCAATAATTCTTAATGTTAGGGAATAAACTTTCCAAACATGATATATTTAAGATTTCTATTATTTTACTTAGTAGAAACCTTAGATGTTATAGAGTTCAAACCTGTGATAAAAATATTCAAAATAATGTTTATCTCTAAGATAGAGGAGAAAAGAATGAAATTTATCAATCGGGAAATTATAACCTCTTTATCAAACCGACAAATGGCTTTTAAAGATGGACAGGATTTATGGGAAAAATGGAAAAAAAGTAATCTATATGAGGGGTATGACGCTAAAGTATTTGAAGAAGCAAAAAAGTTTGCAGATGCATTTGAAGCTCAAAATGAAAAAGAAAATTCCAAAAGTTTAGAAACATTTTTTCACATGTATTTTTTTATTTTACATCCACTACCTCTTGATATCACATGGAACCAGCATGAAGCTATTGTCGAAATTCTTTCTAAAACGTGGGAATATGGACAAGCGTTACACAATTGGTTTTATCAAGAAGATAAAATGCAAATCTCTAGGAGTTATTGATTCTTAGATAATGAATATTCCATAACTCTTAAAGACTGTTAAAACATTAAAAAGGTTTTCTATTATTTTACTTACTTAGTAGAAACCTTTTTTATTCAAAAAAATTCTTAAAACTAAAAATAATTCTTTGTTAAGAAAAAAAAAGTACTATACTTTCGATAGATTTTTAGGTTATTAAATAAGTTTTTATCTAAAACATTTTGAATCTTAACGTTTTTATCAGCATCAAATAAAAAAAACAACTTTCATAAAGGAAACTTTTATGACAACAGCTACTGAGATTATTTTAAGTAACCTTATAAATAATCAAGAAAAACAGGAAGAATTAATGCAAATTTTAGATTTTTGTGACTCTGAAGAATCTAAGATTGCAGCCATTAGATTTTTTTGTGAGAAAAATTTTTCAAAAAATCTAAGTGGTATGTTAGAAAAAAGTGTCGTAGAAAACGTATTAAAATCCGTTTCTTGGGAAAAAGTTTTAATTGAACTTATATCCTCATATGAATCTAACGTAAGTAATTAATTTTTTCTTCAATCCTTTTGGTATTCCTACATTGATAGGAATGGTTTTTTGTCGCTTTTTAGTAAATCTTATATTTCTTTTTTTTCTTTAATTATTATTTTTTTTATATGCTTTATTTCATTTATTTTATCTTGATAAGATATATCTTCTAATCCATTATCTAAAATTCTATTAAACTTATAATCTTCCAAACTTACATTCAACAAAAAAATACCATATCTCTTAAGCTTCTTAGAAGTTGAATATAACATTAAATTTATATTTTGATTTCTTTTTCTACTGTCTAAAAACTCCTCTGAAGTAAGAGAGCCTAAAAAATTTTCCAATTGATAAATTATTATTTCTTTAACAAACTTATTTAATCTTAAATTGCTATTTGAAATATATTTTACAAAATTTATAAGATCTTTTTTTTCTCTTAATATTTGGAACTCTGCTTTAGCTTTGATAAGAATAAAATTTCCATCTGAAAGTCTAATCTGAATAAAATTTTTATATTTTTTTAATGCATGCTGATTTAATTTTTTATTAAGACAAATAGACTTTACACTAGTATCAAATCTATATATTTTCTCCCAAGGAAATATATAAAATTTCTCCCCTCCATCAATAACCGTATAAGAACAAGAATCTTTAAAACAAAAAGGTAAATTCTTAAACTTTACCACTTTTTCTGTTGGTGACGTTTCACTAAAAAAATCATTACAACCAACTATAGAAAAAAAACATATTAGCAATAAAAATAAATTTTTAAAATCATTCTTCATTTTTCACCTATATACAAACCATGTCTTAATAAAAAACCTTTTAAATTATTTAATTTTTTATTTTCAATTTCAGCATTAATTTCTAGAGTATTTTTATTTACTTTCTTTTCATCTCCATGATTTCCGGTATCAGTATTTATAATTTTAAGATTCCTTCTTTTAATTTTATTCAATTCGCTTTCCAAAAATAATAATTCTTTCTCCTTCTTATGAATATTCCCTACAAAGATTTCATCATCTATATCTTTATCAATATATGAAAATTTATCTAATAATATATCATACACAAAGATTCCATATTTTTTTAAAGTAATATTTATTTTATTTCTTGCATTTTCTACCGCTTCTTTTCTTTTTCTTGGGAGCAAAAAATCCATCGTTGACAAATTTTCAAATGATTTTTTAAGTTCATCTCTAAAGGTGTTTTCTATTTTTCTTAGCCATATTTTTTTTGAAGTTCCAACTCTTGTTAACAACTCATATCCTCTACCATTATATAAATTAGAAAAACGATAAAATCCTATAATTTCTAAACCAATCTTATTTCCATCTAAAGAATGAATTTCAAAAAATTTACTAAACTCTTTGCGATTATTATTTCTAAATCTTAAAGATAATGTTTGAATGTTTACGGGAATTTTATAAATTTTAGAATAATGTGGAATATTCCAAACACGGCCTGAAGTTAAAATTTCTTTTGATATCCCTTTATATGGTCCCCAAAAAACCTGTCTTACACCTATTTCATCAGGATAAATGGTAATTCCAAAAAAATAAAAAAAAGTTACTGATAAAATAAAAGATAATATTAAAAAATCTAAGAGCGTTTTACTTAACTTTAAAATAAAACTCATAAAAAAATCCTATACTAAATGTAAAAAAATTACACTTAATAATCTATCAAGAATCCATTGATAAAAATAGACATAAAAAAAGCATCTTTTTTAAAGATGCTTTTACAAAGGTAATAACAAAATAGAATAAAAAAATTACTTAAGCTGCTTTAGCTTCACTTTTAGCAACATTTACTAATTCTTCAAAAACTTTACTGTCATTTACCGCAAGATTAGCTAAAATTTTTCTATCAAGAGCAATATTAGCTTTCTGCAAACCATAAATAAATCTACTATAACTTAAACCCAAAGCTTTTGAAGCTGCACTAATTCTAATATTCCACAAGCTACGAAAAAATCTTTTTTTAGTTTGTCTATCTCTTGTAGCATACGCTAAACTCTTATGAACCGCTCCCTTCGCTATAGAATAACAACTCTTACGACGATTACGAAACCCTTTGGCTAACTTAAAAAGTTTATTATGTTTCCTCTTACTTACAAAGCCTCTCTTAACACGCATTTTTATGAACTCCTAAACTAATAAAATAATAAAAAACTTACAACAAAAACTTAAGATAAAAAAATTAAGCGTATGGCAACAACTTTCTTACTCTTCTTGCATCCCCATTTGACAATCCAACAACCTTTCTTAATTGACGAACTCTCTTTGGAGATCTCTTAGCTGTATTATGACTTTTATAAGCTTGCTTACGAAGAATTTTACCATTAGCATTTACTTTAAACTTTCTAACTACTGATTTATTTGTCTTTATTTTTGGCATTTTACAAACTCTCAAATAAAAAAATATACAAGATACTTAACACAAACTAGACAAATAACTACCTATTATGCAAAATATCTAAACAACTTAAACATTACAAGGTTGCAATCTTATATAAAAAGAGTGAATAAAGCAAGCTCTTGCATAAAAATTTTTAATATTATGGTGGGCACGAACAGATTCGAACTGTTGACTTCTTGCACGTCAAGCAAGCGCTCTAACCAACTAAGCCACGCGCCCAGAGAACTCCATTTTATCAAGACATTATAAAAAATCAATGAGAAAAAATTAAGAATATAAAAAACTTTATCTAAAATTGTATTATACGAAGAATTACAGCTTAAAAATTACAAAAAATGAGAGTGTAAAAAACCTTTTAAGTTTTTACACTCTCTTTTTCACACTTTATTATTTTTCTCAATATTTTTTTATTTATTTTAAAAGATTCTCTACAGATTCACCATTTTGGTTCGCCTGAGCCATGAAAGATTCTTCTGGCTTATCTTTTATATTTATTGTTAATTTACTTGCTAATCTTATAGCATCTTCCACATTTCTTACATCAGAATCCATGGCCTCAAAAACTGCTTTTTCAACATCCTTAACATCTTGATCTTTTGCTTTTATGAATGTACTGGAAACCCTATTGTTTAAGGCAGAAGTCTCTAACTTATGACCGTCTGCATTTAGAGCATTTTTTTTATTTAAATTATTTTTTGTTAATTTTGTAGCGAATACCGATGATAATGTTTTTATTTCCATATAAACCTCACTCCTGTAAATGTTAATACTGAAAAGAAATATAAAAAGAAAAAATAAATTCATGGGCATTTTTTTCTTTCTACACTTCCTCGATTTATATCCTGTATCGGTCCTAATGAAAGATTGTTTATATTTTGAAGCTTTTTATATTTATTTTGATAAAAAATATAAAATAATTGTCGCTAACGCTAAGCTAATCGTTAAAATCGTTAATAAATCTAGCTTGTTTGAAAATCTTATATTTATAATATCTTTAAAATTAAATGTATTATTACTGCTATTCCCTTTATTTTTACATTCTAGATCATTCTCATTCGAAGAATTTTCTGTATAAACATGCTTTATAGTCGTATTCGATCGTTCTCTTGTGGTGTTATGTATTTTAAAATTTTTCCTTTTTTCAATGATCATTGTATCAAAATACTCATCCAAAGATTCGCCATCCCCCCAGTCCTTAAAATGAGCAATCGTATCGTTATACTCTTTTCTTTTTTCATCATCTGTTAATACATTAAATGCATTTGTTATAATTTGAAAATCTTCTTCAGCCTTTTTAGAATTATCCTTCTCCCCCAGTATTTCATTAAAAAAATTTGAATCTGGATGATATATTAAAGCCATTTCCTTATAAGCTTTTTTTATTTGCTCCTTGGAGGCTGTTTCATCAACGCCAAGAATTTCATAATAATTTTTTTCTTCTAATTTATTTGCCATTATTAAAATCTAAAAAAAAATAATATCCACATAAAAAATCGACTTTTTAAAGGTCAAACTTTATTAAAAAATTTATTTTATTTCATAAATTGACAAACATATTTAAAATACTAAACTTTTCGGGCATGAAAAGAATTCTTTTATCAAATAGAGCAAGATTAACCCCACCATCTCCTATTAGGAAGTTGGCAAAATTTTCACGTGAAGCAAAAGACTTAGGAAAGACTGTTTTTCACTTAAATATTGGACAACCAGATATAAAATCTCCCATAGAATTTTTAGATGCAATAAAGGAGTTCAAAGAAGATATCGTGGCCTATGAAGATTCTAGGGGAAATCAAGGATTACGTAATATCTGGGCAAATTATTTAAATGTAAATTATAAGCTTAATTTATCTTCTGAAAATTTTATTATAACAATGGGAGCAAGTGAAGCTCTGCTTTTTATATTTATGACTTGTTGCGACCCTGGGGATGAAGTAATCGTATTTGATCCAACATACGCAAACTATATTGGTTTTGCAGCAGAAAGCGGTGTCGATTTAATACCAGTCCTTAGTGACCTTGAAAATAATTTTACATTACCATCAAAGGAAGAAATAGAAAAAAAAATTTCTAATAGAACGCGTGCCATTTTACTTTGTAACCCAAATAATCCGACGGGAACTGTTTACGATAAAAAAGATATTAAATTTTTATTAGATATTTGTGAAGAACATAATTTCTTTTTAGTAGTTGATGAAGCATATCGGGAGTTTGTTTACGATAATTTATCTCCGATGTCTGCTTTGCAAATAGATCCTGAAAATCAGAGAATAATAATTATCGATAGTCTTTCTAAAAGATATAGCCTTTGCGGAGCAAGACTTGGAGCTTTAATTACAAAAAATGAGGACGTATTAGCAACAGTTTTAAATATTGCACAAGCAAGATTATGTGCTCCAACAATAGAACAATTTGCAGCTGGAATCATGATTAAAAGCATCTCTCCTGAATATTTAGAAGAAACAAGAAGAGAATACGAAAAGAGGCGTAATACTCTTTGTAAATGTTTAGAAAATATTGATGGTATAAAAGCATATAAGCCACAAGGCGCATTTTATGCAACTGTTCAATTCCCCGTAGACTCGACTGAAGATTTTGCAAAATTTCTATTAACAGACTTTTCATTTAATAATAAAACTTGTTTTATCGCACCAGCTTCAGGATTCTATATGCAAAATGGAAAAGGGAAAAATAAAGCACGATTAGCTTATGTATTAAATAAAGAAAACATTATCGAAGCTATTGAAGTCTTAAAGCAAGGGCTTGAAGTTTTTAAATCTAACAAAAATAAATAAAAATTGTTTTATTTTTATATAAAAATTTTTATTTTATTGACATTTTTTAAAATTAGAATTATTCTAATTTTAAAATAAGATGACACAATATTCAGAAAAAATAATTAACATAATTAACAATTCATACGCACATCCAACAGCGGAAGATATCTTTTTACAATTAAAAAAAGAAGAATCTAAAGTAGTTCTAGCAACAATTTATAATAACTTAAATACACTTTATAAAGCTAATTTAATTCGAAAAATATCCGTTGAAGGAGAACCAGATCGATACGATAAGGCAAAAAAGCATGATCATTTGCTATGTAAAAAATGCGGAAAAATTACGGATGTTAAATTAAAAGATTTAACAAAAAATTTAGAAAAACAACTTGAAGAAAAAATTTTAAATTATGATTTAAAAATTTTTCATATTTGTTCTAACTGTAAAAAAAAGGATAAAAATTATGATTTATAAATGTAATGTTTGTGGCTATATTTTTGATGAAGAAAAAGAAGGAAGATCTTTTTCTTCACTAAAAGAATGTCCAATATGCAAACAATCAGTTGATAATTTTAAATTACTATCTAAGAAAAATGATGAAAATAAAGAAGAAAATAAAGATAAAAACGATATTTCAGAATTAAGTTACTTAAAAGAAACAGAAAAAACAGATAGCCCTTACCGCTATATAAAAGAAATACATGAAATGGCAGTAACAGGCTCTCCTATAATTGAAGCAATGGGAACACAAATGAAAATGCCTAATTGGGATGATGTCCTTATATTGGGAGCACAATTAAATCCTTTTCCACTAGAAGAGCACGCCGATGTCTCATTAAAAACAATCATTGGAAAAAACTCAAAAAAACCAATGATACTAGAAACTCCAATATATATTTCTCATATGTCTTTCGGGGCTTTATCAAAGGAAGCAAAAATTTCATTAGCAAAAGGAAGTGCTTTGGCAAAAACAGCAATGTGTAGTGGCGAAGGTGGTGTTTTGCCCGAAGAAAAGGCATCTGCATACAAATATATTTTTGAATATGTGCCTAATTTATATAGTGTAACAGAAGAAAATTTAAAAACATCAGATGCCATAGAAATAAAAATTGGCCAAGGAACAAAACCTGGCATGGGAGGTCATTTACCGGCAAGCAAAGTAACTCCTGAAATTGCAGAAATTCGAAATAAACCTTTAGGAAAAGATGTTATAAGTCCTTCTAAATTTTCAGATATAAACTCAAAAGAAGATTTAAAAAATCTTGTAGCAATGTTAAGAGAACTAAGCGATGGAAGGCCAATAGGAATAAAGATTGCTGCAGGACGCATAGAAAAAGATTTAGAATTTTGTTTATATGCAAAGCCTGATTTTGTCACAATTGATGGAAGAGGCGGAGCAACAGGAGCATCTCCTGCTATTATAAGAGACTCAACAAGTGTCCCAACAATTTTTGCATTACATCGAGCAAGAAAATACTTAGATTCTGTAAATTCTGACATTGATTTAATAATTACAGGTGGACTTCGCGTTTCATCTGATTTTGCAAAAGCAATTGCTATGGGAGCTAACGCTATTGCGATTGCCTCAGCAGCAATGGTTGCAGCGGCATGTCAGCAATATCGTATCTGTGGAAGTGGAATGTGTCCTATTGGTATGGCTACGCAGGACCCCGAACTTAGAAAAAGATTTAAAATTGAAGCATCATCAAAGAGAGTAGCAAATTTTTTAAATTGTTCATCGGCAGAGCTTAGAACTTTTGCAAGAATTACAGGACATGATGATATACATAATTTATCTATCAATGATTTATGTACAATAAGCAGAGAGATTTCTGAAAATACAGATATCAAACATGCTTAGAATATATAATAATAGCTGTGATACTGTATTAAAATAAAAAATTTTTATGAGTTTTTTTAAAGTCATAAAATATGACATTTATAAACATTAAAAAAGGAGAAAAATAATGAAAACATGGAAATGTAAAGTATGTGGTTATATTTACAAAGGTGATAACTTGCCTTCTGATTTTGCTTGTCCAATATGCAAGCAACCTGCATCTAGTTTTAATGAGGTAAAAGAAGAACCTGCAAAAAATAAATATTCAGGAACTCAGACTGAAAAAAATCTTCAAGCCGCTTTTGCTGGAGAATCACAAGCAAGAAATAAGTACACTTATTTTGCTTCTGTTGCAAAGAAAGAAGGGTATGAACAAATTTCTTCTCTTTTTACAAAAACTGCAGACAATGAAAAAGAGCATGCAAAATTATGGTTTAAAGAGTTAAACGAACTTGGTGATACTAAAGAAAACCTTAACGCAGCAGCAGATGGAGAAAACTATGAATGGACAGATATGTATTCAGGT
>CAZHFA010000009.1:0-17601 GCA_964531865.1 uncultured Bdellovibrionales bacterium | reverse complement strand
TTTCCTATTGCAGCAACAGATTATGTTGCGTCTGACACGATTTGCGTTGCAAGTAACAATAGCAGAACTGAAGGAAATAAATATTCTTTAAAAGTTACAAGTTCTAATAATACTTCATCTACAGATTATTTTGTTGTTGATGAAGCAAGCAACAAAGTGTATTTTAATTTAAATTATGCTGCTGGAACGACAAATGAAGATCTAGCACAATCTACAGCAAGTGGAACAGATTTTGTTGCACATACCTCTTTAGTAGATTGTGATAGCAGTGCTACAGACAATGCAACGTATACTGTAACTTTTACAGCAACAGGTGGCACAACAGCAAAACCAAGTATTGATATGGTTCCTGCTGGAATTTATGACACAACTCTAACTTTTCTTTTTACTCCAAATAACGAATCAACTGCTTACTAACAAAAAAGTAAGATTCATTACAAAGAAGTAAGAATAAAAGGTTAGCAAAAAAAAGATAGATTGTCTTTAGAAAAGGCAACCTATCTTTTTTTATAACATAAATAATAAACATCCATTTTTTATTTCAATTATTACAAAAAATATTACTTAAAAATGCAAGGTATTCAGTATTACCAAACCTCCCTTTTATTGGAGATTCTATAATTCCTTTAACATTAAGCCCTGAAGAAACAAAAAATTTAGTTAAATCATCTAGTATTTGTTCATGAATTTTTGCATCTGTAATTATTCCCCCTTGAGGTAAATCTTCTGTCTTTGCTTCATATTGTGGCTTAATTAAAATTACCATTTCACCATCTGTTTTTAAGTGTTTCAAAATATCACTAAGGACTTTTTTTATTGATATAAGCGAAAGATCTACTGAAATAAAATCTACTTTTTCATCTAATTCTAAATCTGAAATTCTTGTTCTCTCTTTTACTTGAACTCTACTATCATTTCTAAGCTTCCAATCTAGTTCATTATATGCACTATCTACTGCATAAACTTTTTTTGCACCTGATTGAATCATGTAATCCGTAAAACCACCTGTTGATGACCCTGCATCAATACAAACCTTATCTTTTAAATTAATTTTAAATTCTTCAACTGCTTTTTTTAATTTATAGGCCGCCCTACTTACATACTGCTTTTTTATAATACTAACTTCAATTTTTTCATCATCAAAAAGTAAATCAGGATTAGTAATTATTTTATCATCTACTTTTATTTCCGAAGCAACAATTAGTGAGACAGCTTTTATTTTTGATTCAGCAATATGTTTTTCAAATAAAATATCGCTTAATTTTTTTTGTTTCATGCTATAAAAAATAATCGAGTCTTTTTTTAATCTAAAACTTAAACTTCAAGATTAAAAAGAAGGAGCTACTGCCTGCATATAAACTCTTTTTGAAACTTCTTCTACAAGATTTTCCATTGTAATCATTTGTTGCGATCTTGAAACTTCCCTGTTGCCCAAATTTTGTAAATCAGTAGCATTTAGACCACTTTGAGCAAAACTAGATGAACTAGTTACAACTGTACTCATATCAGAAGCATAAGAACGCCTTTGCTCTAAGAAAGGTGTTGCCCATAATGGTGTTCCATCTCTTCTTAATAATTCCACAGAAACAGTTAATACTAAATCTCCTTGAAGTTCTGACTCAGTATTTGCCGTCACAGTCCTTGACTCTTCATCAACATTAAGAATCGTAACATTTAAAATCGAATCGTAATTTTCAGTAGAATCAACTACAGTAAGTACTCCATATTTTTCAAAATGTTCCCTTAAAGCCTCAGTTAAAAGCGGAGTAATATATGTATCAGTAGTTAGATTCGTAACAAATGGAATATAAACAGTCTTTATATCCGGTGGCAAAGAAGATCCACTCCCTATAAACGTATAACCACAACCAGTTAACAACAATAACAAAAAAGAAAAAAAACATTTTTTCATAAATTATCCTTTTTTTGCAGTAATAACACCAATTCTTTTAGGAAGTTCACCAAGATAAGCTTTTATTCCCTTACTTTTTTTTTTGAAATCCCTTACATCATACTTAAACTCTAAAAAAGCCTTATCAAACTCTTTTAATACTTTTTCATGTAAATCATTTAATTTTTTGATTTCCTCTTTTGATAAATTTTGTATATCCTGAGGAGTTGATAATATTTTCTGAATTTTCTTTGAATAATCCTCCATAATAGATACTTTCTTATCAAGATCACTTTCTTCTAACGCTTGATTTAATAAAAAAAATAAATCTTCAATAATCATTCATATCCATTATAAAGAATCTTGTATTTCTTCTTTATGACTAAAAAAGAAATACAAAAATAACCTAGTTAAACTAATTGTATAAATGCCATTTCTGCTGCATCACCAGCACGAGTTGAAGCTTTTATAACTCTTGTATAACCACCAGCACGTTCCTTATACTTAGGAGCAATTTCTGAAAAAAGCTTTCTAACAACTTCTTTTTCTTCTATATAACTAAAAGCTTTTTTTCTATTATATAAGCTATCAACTTTTGCCATCGTTATAATTTTTTCAACAACACCACGCAAATCTTTAGCTTTCTCAAGAGTCGTCTCTATTTGCTCATGTTTTAACAAAGCTGTTGCTAAATTTCTAAACATCGCTCTTCTATGAGCTGGTGTTCTACTAAATTTTCTTCCACTATTTCTATGTCGCATTTTTACTACCTACACCAATAAAAAATAAAATATCAATTACTTTTC
The DNA here is from genome assembly GCA_964531865.1 of uncultured Bdellovibrionales bacterium. Classification (GTDB taxonomy): domain Bacteria; phylum Bdellovibrionota_C; class UBA2361; order UBA2361; family CAKMMH01; genus CAZHFA01. Next base: position 14,904 of record CAZHFA010000009.1, on the reverse strand, counting down.
TCCAAGATTTCTCATCTTATCCAACTCTTCTCTTGTTGGAAAACCTTCAATTTTCATATCAAGTTTTAATCCCATATCATTTAAAACTTCTTTAATTTCATTTAAAGATTTCCTTCCAAAATTTTTAGTTCTAAGCATCTGAGACTCTGATTTAGAAACTAACTCACCAATATATTTAATGTCAGCATTTTCTAAACAATTAGCACTTCTTACGCTAAGTTCAATTTCATCAATTCTTCTAAATAAATTTTCATCTAGCTTAGATTTCGGAGTTTCCACAACAACTTCTTTCTCTTGAACTATTAAATTTTCACCGACGAAAAGATTAAACTGATCAACCAAAATATGAGCAGCTTCTGCAACTGCACATCTTGGATCAATGCTACCATCAGTCCAAACCTCTAATGTCAAATTATCATAATCTGTCTTCTGACCAACACGTGCATTCTTAATAACATTATTCACTTTTCTTACCGGAGAATAAATAGAATCAATAAAAATTGTTCCTACAGGAGCCCCTTCTATCTTATTGTTCTCAGCAGATACATAGCCTCGACCTGTTTTTACAGAAATATCCATTTTAACATGTGCTCCCTCAGAAAGGGTTGCAAGTTTTAATTCTGGATTTATAATTTTTACAGAAGGATCTCCAGTAAACATCCCGGCCAATAAATCACAAGGACCTTGAACATCTAAAGATAATTGTGACTCTTTTTTTCCATCCAATGTCAAAACAACTTCTTTCAAATTTAATATTATATCAGTAACATCCTCCACAACACCTGGAATCATAGAAAACTCATGCTCTACACCTTCAATTTTAACTGAAGTAACTGCTGCCCCTTCTAAAGTCGACAACATAACACGCCTTAAAGCATTTCCAAGTGTTACCCCAAAACCTCTTTCCAAAGGCTCTGCAATAAACTTTCCATATTGCTGATCATTTGTTTCATTAACAACCTCTACTCTTTTAGGAGTAATCAAATCCATAAGATTTACACGTTTCATTAACACCTTCTTTTTATTTAGTATTTAACATTATCGTGAATACAACTCAACAATAAGTTGTTCGTTTATAGTTGATGATAAGTTTTCACGTACAGGCAAAGCATTAACAATACCCTTTACATTTTCCTTATCTAAAGATAACCAATCTGGAATAACTCTACTTTGTGCAAAAGCCATTGCTGATTGAATATCTGTCTTTGTTTTACTCTTTGGTAATACTTCTATAACATCATTAACAGAAACCTGATAAGATGGAATATTAACTTTCTTTCCATTTACCAATATAAGACTGTGACTTACAAGTTGTCTAGCATGTGCCCTTGACAATCCAAATCCCATTTTATAAACAATATTATCTAAACGACGCTCTAAAGAAATCAACATCTCTGTTCCTGTAACTCCCTTAGTCCTTTCTGCTTTCTGATAATATTTTCTAAACTGCTTCTCTAACACCCCATATATACGGCGAACTTTTTGTTTCGCTCTTAACTGAATTTTATATTCAGAAAATGATTGTCTTCTTTTTCTATGTTGCCCCGGAACACCATCTCTTCTTTCCAAAGAACACTTATTTGTGAAGCAACGCTCCCCTTTCAAAAAAAGTTTTTCACCTTCTCGTCTACATAATTTACATTTTGCATCTGTATATCTTGCCATTTACAACACCTAATTTCCTATAATTAAAGATTTATACACGTCTACTTTTACGAGGACGACATCCATTATGCGGAACGGGAGTTATATCTTTAATAGATGTAATTGTAACTCCACAACCAGCAATCCCTCTTAAAGCCGATTCTCTTCCAGCTCCAGGCCCTTTTACTAAAACACTTATTGTACGAACTCCAAAATCTTTTGCCTTTTTAACAGCTTGTTCTGCAGTTACTTGAGCTGCAAACGGTGTAGACTTTCTTGCTCCTTTAAATCCATTACAACCAGAACTTGACCAACTAAGGACATCTCCTGTAGGATCTGTAACAGTTACAAGCGTATTATTAAATGTAGCCTGAATATGTACTATTCCGACAGGAACATTCTTTTTTATTTTTTTCTTCTTTGTGCGAACCTCTGCCACTTAAATACTCCTTAATATTTCATTTACATTCTAAAACATTCCACAACAAACTTTGGAATGCAAAAAATAAATTTTATGATTGATTAGATTTGAGCCACAAAACTATAATGAAATATTTTTGCAATAATGCATAACAAAAAATTTATCAATACTTAATTCTAATAACTCAATACTACACACGTAACATAAAACTTATACATTACATATATCAACATATCGTTTGTTTATTTAACCCCATTTAACAAACGAGATTAAATAAGCAAACTTAAAAAAAGAGAGATAAAAATTAAAATTCTTTTCTCTCTCTTTTTTACACACTACCTAACTATTTCTTAGTAGCTTTCTTCTTATTTGTAATAGGTCCTTGCTTTGGCCCCTTTCTAGTTCTAGCATTAGTCTTTGTTCTTTGCCCTCTACAAGGAAGCCCCCTACGATGACGAAGACCAACATAACATCCAAGATCCATCAATCTCTTAATAGACATTTGAACATCTCTTCTTAAATCTCCCTCAACTTTCATTTCTTTTTCAATAATATTTCTAATTTTAGCAACATCATCTCCAGTTAAGGCATCTGTCCTAACATTAAAATCTATACCTGCTTCCTCAAGAATTTTCTTTGAACTTGATAAACCAATACCATAGATATAAGTCAACCCAACAACTACTCTTTTATTTCTTGGCAAATCTACGCCTGCAATACGTGGCATAATCTATTAACTCCTAAATTATAAAAAAAAACAAAAAAAATATAAACTTTCCTATTTCTTACCCTTGACGTTGTTTATGTTTAGGGGTTTTACTACAAATAACCATAACTTTCCCCTTTCGACGAATAACTCTACATGCACTACAAATAGGCTTTACTGACGCTCTAACTTTCACTTTCAAACTCCTTATTCACTGACCAAACCCTTCAAAATCACACAAAAAAAACGCCCCATAATATGAAACGTTAAGATATATTTTAGGGTAAAATCAATTACAACTAACTTATAGACTCATTTATATTACATATTTTAAAAATTATCTCAAGTATTCAAATAAAAAAAACTATTTTTTTACAAAAAATCTTTGTTAAAGGTAAAAAAATCCCCCTGCCTACTAAAAAAACTTTTAGTTATATGTAATACGCTAAATAAACCTCTAAAAAAATAGCACACAATCATATTAAAAAATATAAATAAGTCATAAAAATTTTTATCTTGTTCGATATAAATATATATATTTAAATATAATAAGTTGAAAAATTTTTAGAGAAATTTATGACAAATAATATTTTAGTAAATAGAATAAAAAAAATAAAAAAAGCCTTAGAAAAGCTTTCCCCTAACGCCTCTCTTTTACTTTCAACAGGAACAGAAATCATAAAAAGTAGAGATCTTTTTTTCGATTATAAGCAAGATAAAAATTTTTTTTACTTTACAAACTCTTTTATAAAGAACGCGTGTCTTTTAATAAATGCAAATGAAGACTCCCCTATTTTACTTTCTCCTTATCAAAGTAAAGAAGATATTTTATGGGGAGGAGCCAATGAATCCCCTAAAAAACTAGCACAAAAAATAGATGCAAAATATATAGAAAGCTCTTTAAATATAAATGATATTATTTCACACTTAAGAAACTTAGATACTCTTTGTTATAATTCATATGAATTTTCAACCTCAAATCAGGTAGCAAAAGCCTTATTAAAAGAAAATTCTACTATTTTAGAAAGACAAAGACTTCCATTTAAATTTATAAATCAAGATTTTTTAATTTCCCCCTTAAGACAAATAAAAGAAAAGGATGAAATTGAAAACATAAGATATGCCGTAAAAATTACATTAAATGCGATAGAAGAATTAAAAAATTTTTTACGTCCAGGAATAACAGAAAATGATGCAAAAAATTTTTTAAATAATGAATTTAAAAAACATGGTGGAGAAATAGCATTTGACACTATCTGTGCTGGAGGAAGAAACGCTTCTACACTTCACCACACAAGCACAAATAGAATATTACAAAAGGGTGAATTACTTTTAATAGATTGTGGGGCTGAATATAACATGTATAGTGCAGACATAAGTCGGACATTACCAGTTTCTGGAAAGTACACATCTATTCAACAAACGCTAATTGAAGGAATAAAGCTTGCACAAAAAAATGCAATAAAAGTCATAAAGACAAATGTTTCCAAAAAACAAATTCAAAAAGAAGCAGATTTAGTAATAATAGAGCTGTTACGTAACTTAAAAATTTTAAATAATTCAAAAGCAGAAATTCTAAAAGACAATTTACACAGAGAATTTTTTCCTCATAGTATCGGGCATCTTTTAGGATTAGACACTCATGATTTAGGCTTATTATCTAAAGATGATATCTTAAAAAAGAACATGGTAATTACAGTAGAACCTGGAATTTATTTTAACAAAAAATATAGCAACGTCCCTTCCCTTGGAATTAGAATAGAAGATGATATTCTTGTTGGAGATAAAAACTCCACAATAATAAAATAAAAAAATTGTAAAATTTATAAAAGAGCTTTTATTAACCTAAACACATAGCTTCACGCACTTCAACCAATGTCTCCCTAGCGACACTTTGTGCTTTTTTGGTTCCTTCTTCTAAAATTTCCCAAACAAGTTTAGGGTGAGCAACATAATATTCCCTTCTTTCCCTAATTTCCTTTAAAAATTCATTTAACTTACAAGCAAGCTTAACCTTACAATCTCTGCAACCAATCGATGCACTTTCACAATCTTTTCTTATATCAGATTCACAATCTGGAATAAAAGTCTTCCAATATTTAAAAGCAAAACATTCATCTGGATGTCCAGCATCTTTTTTATAAGCTCTTTTTACATCCGTCACCATATTTAGAATACGCTTTGTGGTTTCTTCTTCAGAATATGCAAAAGCAATATCATTATTTAAACTCTTGCTCATTTTGTGCACGCCATCTGTTCCTATAAGTCTGGGCACTTCTCCTACTAACCCTTCAGGAAGTTTAAAAACTTCCTTACTAAAAGCATTATTAAAACTCCTTGCGATTTCTCTTGTTTGTTCTATATGCGGAAGCTGATCTTCTCCAACAGGGACTAAATCTGCTTTAAAAGCCAATATATCAGAAGCTTGAGACACCGGATACCCAAGGAACCCATAGCTTATATTACTTACTCCATAAGCCTTTGCCTCCTCTTTTATAGTTGGATTTCTTTGAAGCCTTGCAAGAGATACTAAAAAAGAAAAATACATTGAAAGCTCAGAAAGCTCTGGAACTCTAGATTGTATAAAAAAAGTATTTTCAGGCTTTAATCCTGCGCCTAAATAATCACACATAATATCAAAAATACTATTTTTTATATTTTTATATAAATGCATATGATCAGTAAAAACTTGCAGATCTGAAATGATAAAAAAGCACTCATACTTATCTTGAAGAGCAACTCTATTTTTTAAAGAACCTACATAATGTCCTAAATGAAGTTGGCCTGTAGGTCTATCACCAGTTAAAATCCTTTTTTTCTTGTCCAACATTTTCTCCTTACAAAATTTTAATTTATTTACTTTTATCTTCTAAAACTTTTTCCAATATTTCTGTATTATCCTCGGTCTTTTTTAATAATTCCTCTAACGAAGGAAGAGCTAAAAATTCAAAATAATATTGATATGAAAACAATCCTTTTGAAATTTTTAAAAGAAAATTCCAAATACTTGAAGCAACATTTACTAAAATTTTATTTTTAAAAACTAACTTCCAAGGGACAGAAATAATATCTGTTTTTGACATAACATATCCATAATTTTCTAAAAGTTTTTTTGCAGACATACATGTAAAAAGTCTTTTATGACGAAAATCAAGAATTCCTCTTACTCCATAATTAAATTGTCCTAAAAAGAGCATAATTCTAGTTAAAATAAATCCTACATTGGCAACTGTAGCAAAATATTTTGCATTTTGTGTTCTTTTAGACTCTCTTAATGCTATTAACAAACTTTCAATATTAGGTACACATTCAAAACTATCTAAGAAAAATACTGCATCAAAGGATTCTCCTTCTTTTAATAGACCTAAATCAAAATCAGGAGATACAATAACAGCTTGCATAGCTTCCTTTTGTAAATATTCTTTTATGTCTTTTTCTTCAGAATTTAAAATAACCAAAGACTTTCCTGAAAAATCTTTTATTTTATTTATTAAACGACTTGTCGAAGAATCAAAAGAAATCTTACTTGGTTTTTTTGAATATCTATCTTTTAAATAAAAACATGGATGATAAAAAATTCCCCAATCTTGAACTTTAAAAAGCATACAAGCCAATATAATTTTTCTTGCGTATTTAAAGCCATCAACATTGCATTCCTCATCACCATAAAAAGTAGGAATTGGAAGTTCTTTTATTTTTAATCCTTGCCCAAGAACTTGAATAATAATCTGCGTATCAAAATCATAATAATTTGAGTTATATTGAAAAGGAATTTTTTTTAACGTATTAACAGAATAAAGTCTAAAACCAGAATGCCATTCCGTTAAATTACTTCTCATAAAATAATTTTCTGCTTTCGTTAAAATTTTATTTCCAACCCATTTATAATATGGCATTCCTCCCTTTAATGCATCTTTGGAATTCATCATACGCGAACCAAACACTGCATCTGCCTCATGGTTTAAAAGTGGTTCAATCAACGTTGGAATCATTTCTGGAGCGTATTGCCCATCACCATGAAGCAATACCACGTGATCAAAATTATGATCTATTGCATACTGATATCCAATTTTTTGATTGCCACCAAACTGTTGGTTTATTGGATTTGAAAGTAATACAGTCTTAAATTTATTGTATGTTTTTAAAAATTCATACCCATTTTTAAAAGTATTATCTTTAGAACAATCATCTATAATCAAAATTTCAAAATCAACATTTGGATAATCAGTATGTAAACTTTCTGGAATTCTTTCCAAAACTTTCATCAACAATGTCTCATGATTATAACTAATAATAAAAATAAGAACGCGTTGATTCTTTAAATTGTCTTCCATTTTTTTCTCCCAATTAAAATCTACTTGTTAACGATGTGATGTATTCTACATCATTTTTTTTTGCATCACTAGCAGGCATATTGTCATACTTGTCCTTAACTGTTAGTGTAACACTAAGTTTACTATTGATTGCAAGATCTAAACCAACTTCGGTATTAACTTTGCAATCTTTAGAATTTTCCACAGAAATATTCGCCTCTGAAAATTGATAAAATTTTGTAGTATCAGTAAGTGTTAATTCAAGTCTTTGTGCTATTCTTGGAGCTAAATAATCATTTTCTTTTTTTTCTACTTTTTCAAAAATATATGAAGGACCTAATTCAGTACTAAATGAAGTTTTTTCATTCTTGATAAAGAAAAAACCTACTGCCGGATTTAGTGATATTCTATAATCAATCTCTGCAATATCATCATGAAAAAATTGTAACCCTGAAGACAAGAACCATTTCTTTTTTGGACCGATAAGATACTTTTCCTCAAAAGTTCCATCTATTTTTTCTGATGTTTTTTTATCGTCGGTTTCACCGTAATTTGCACTTACATCTAATGATTTTATATCATTTTCAATATCTTTTTTCATTTTTAATGCAATATTCCAAACTGAATTATCAGTATTTCCTTTAGCCATATTAAAACCTAAAGAAAATAAACGGTCCCATAAAATTTCATCTGTCTCTTTCTTTATTTTATCTTTTACGACAAAAACTTCTTCTTTTTTTTGTGGTTCTACAGAGTAAACATTTAATGAAAACGACAATATGCAAAACAACAGACAAAAAAAATATTTAACCATAACAACCCGCGAAACTACAAGACAATCAAAACTAACACTTTTTAGTTTAAACTTAAAAAAAAGAATTCTCAATCAAGAAATTACTATACTAGATAAATATTTTTATTTCCTTAATTGACAAACAAAAATAAGAAAGTACAATTTTCGAATCGTTTTCTAAGAAAGGTTTTGCGGTAAATGCTGTAGAAAGGGTATTAAAATGGAAGAAGAGCCAAGAGTCACTTTGGAAAAAGCAGAAGATGCATTAAGCATTGCTTTGAAAAAAGTAAGGGTTGCAAGAGTTGCTTTAGAAGAAGCTGAAGATGCAAGAGTCACTTTGAAAGAAGCAAGAGATGCAATAAACATTGCTTTGAAAAAAGTAGAAGAAGTAATAGGTGATTTGGAAGAAGAAAAACAAGTAAGAGTTGTTTTTTGGTGTTTCCATTCTGGAGCTGTACACTACCTTGTATTTGGAGAAAAATTTTCCGACCCCGATTATGTACTTTGGGGATTTCCGAAGTATGAAGCCAACTCACTTGAAACGACCTTATTTGCGTGTTGTGACAATAGATTTAAATCTATTGTCATCGCATCCATACAAGGGCAAGAAACTTACCTTATGGAGCTTTCAAAGACCGATTTTGAAAAACTGTTAGGGAAGTTAAAATTATCAGAAAAAATCATCGTTACAAGTTCAGATGCACTCTATGAAGAAGGGCTTGGAAACGGAAAAAATTTTCTTACTAACCACTATAAGGGCGTACAAGCATTGGGCATTCCAAAAGATCTCAATGTGAAATTTCCCCTAATTTCAATCAGCTTATTGACTCTCGATTGAAACAATAAGGTTATAATGAAGAGGAAGTAAAAATTTTTACTTCCTCCTTTTTTACCAATTTTATTGCCTACAAACTGAGACAATTGAATCAACAACGTAATTTATATTTTTATCATTTATACTTGCTAAGCATATACGGCCATTTCTTACCATGTAAATACCAAAATCATTTTTTAACTTATCAACTTGTAAAGGAGTTAATCCCGTAAATGAAAACATTCCATGTTGAAATAACATATGTTTAAAAAGATCTCCCCCCCCATTCTTTTCCAATACTTCGACAAAATTTTTTCTTATATTAGATATTCTTTGTTGCATTTGTTTTACTTCTTTTTCCCATTTTTCTTTTAGCTCCTTATTGCTTAAAACAGTAGCAACAATTCTCGCCCCATCGATTGGAGGAGTCGAATAATTCGCACGAACATCTATTTCTAACTGTGATAAAATATTGCTGGAAATATCTCTGTTTGATGTGATAACACTTAATGCACCAACTCTTTTGGAATACAAAGAAAAATTTTTAGAAAAAGAATTTGCAATTAAAAAATTAAGCTTTTTTTTCACACATTTTTTAATAATTTCTCTATCACTTATAACATCTTCACAAAAGCCTTGATAAGCAAAATCTAAGAATAAAATTAAATTATTCTCTTTTATAATATCAATAACTTCATCCCATTGACATTTCGTTAAATCCATTCCAGTAGGATTATGACAGCAAGCATGGAAAAGTACGATATCATTTGAAGGTATTAACTTTAATTTATTTAACAACTCCTGAAAATTAATTTCATTTTTTTTATCATCATAATAAGGATATGAATCAATTATAAAGCCAGCTCCTTTAAAAATATTTACATGATTTTGCCATGTAGGAGAACTTACATATAGTTTAGAATTCGGATAATGCCTTCTTAAAAAATCAGCCCCAATCTTTAAAGCTCCAGAACCTCCCAATGATTGCACAGTCACAACACAATCTTTTATTTCTTCCAAGTCTTCTTCTTCAAATAATATTTCTTTTACAACTTTTCTAAAAACTTTATCTCCAGCTATTGGTAAATATGCATTACTGTTTGCATCGGATATACTTTTTATCGCTTCTTTTACAACCTCTAATGTAGGAATTTTTCCATCCTCATCTTTATAAACTCCTATGGAAAGATCTACCTTATTTGGATTCTTATCTATCTCAAATAAAGATTTTAACCCCAAAATTGCATCAGCTGGTGCTTTATCTATATTTTTAAATTGAAACATTTTTTATTACCTCCTTGCCATTTAGCATAAGTAAAAAATTATTCTAATCTTTTACTAATTAGCACTTTTAACATATCACTACTTTCAGTCTTTTTCTTTTTTTCTAAAAAACTTTTATGTATTGGATTATTTAAATCAAGTCTAGAATATGCTATTGCTCTTGCCATAGGCTCTGGGTGTTTTGCTAATTCCCAAATTATACCTTCAGGTATTTCCAAAGATTGATGACTTAAATATCTTGCAGCTTCAAAATTAAAAATATCATCAGCATTTTCTGCATTTCTAAATAGCAAAATGGACAACATCGTTATTTTGTCAGGATTCTCATCAAAAAATTTCTCAACAACCGCATGTTGTTTATTTCCATCAATTAGAAATAATGACAACAGTATATAGATTTGCTCTCTTGATAATTTACTATTTCCATCTGCTATAAAATCTAAAACTTTTTTATTTAACTTTGGACTTTCAGATAAAACTTTTACAGACTGTTCTCTTACGCTTTTTAAAGGATAAGATAATAAATCTATATATTGTTGAATATCAAGCGAACCTTCAGAGAATTTACCAACCATAAAATTTAATATATTTTGAGGATCAACTTTAGTCCAATCTTTAGTATTAAAAAAATCAAGAAGTGGAGCCAAAGGTTTATGAAAATATTTTGATATAATTTCAAATAATTTTTTACTTGTTACAAAATTTTCTTTTTCTAAATCAAGCAATATTAAAATTTTTCCTCTTAGCATAACTTGATTATTAACAGAGTCGACTAAAAATCCAGCAATAGCTTCATCGCTTTCTCCCAAAACGAAAATACTACTTAACGCTCGACTTGATAATTCATCTAATGTTTTCACACCAAGAATCGATAACTTTTTAAAAGAACCTCCATAAATTCCATTTAAAGAAGACATATGATTTAACGATATTTCTTTTAATTGAGAATTATGTGCATCTAATGCAACACTTCCAGATACTGCAAGAGAAATTGCTGGATGTAAATCTTTTAAATATTTTAATGGAACTTTTTTTTCTTCACTGCTTATCAATTTTGGGACACCAAGTCTAAAAGCCGTATATTTATCATCATCATTTAATTCATTTTCCCACATTTGATTAAAAATTATTTGCAAAAGCTTAGTATTTACATAGGGAGAACCATTTTTTTCATCATCTTCAAAATTAACAATTGTTACTTGTGCTAAAGGGTCTCCATTAAGGGCCTTTGTAACTATTTCTTTCATAAAAATTGGCTGATTAGAGGACCAATTATATTCATATTCTAATAATTTTTCTTGATTTGAATTAAAAAAATTGATTTTAGGAAGCTTATCCTTGTTATAGAAAAGCAAAACACCCAACAAACAAAATATCAATAAGTAAAGCATACTTTTATCTTGTGAATTATGTATCGTAATAGATTCAGATCTTGGAACTTGATCATAAAACTTTTGAACATTTACTGGCGATTCTGGCGTAGTTGTTTCACGATTATTTTCTTTAGGACTAAAAAAAATTTTCCCTTCAGGAACTTTTTTTTCATTATTTGTTATCTTTTTTAATTGATTTTCTTCTTGAAGATTTTTATCTTTTAGAGAAGAAATAGGACTTATTTTTCTATCGTTCTTTTTTAAAATTACACCGCTTGACATCGGAATAAATAAAGGCTCTTCTATTTTTCTTACTTTATCTATTATTAAATCAATTGAATCTTCATCTAAAGATTCAATTAAAAAACTTAAAGAAGTAAAATTTGTTACATCTATAATTTTTTTAAATAAAGTTTTTAATTCAATAATATCATCTTCAAAAGATGGAATTTTATTATTACAAAAAACACTAAAAAACATTGGATCAACTAAAATATATTTTTCATTATCAAGCACTATATTTTCCATACTAATATCACCATGAAAAATATTTTTATTCCAAAGTATTTTTACATATTGCAACACATCAATTATAACTTTAACCCAAAATTTTATATTTCTCTTATTATCAATTTTAGAAGAAATAAAATCACCTGACTTATAAAAAGTTCTTTTATACCAAACTTGCTTATCAAAAATCCCTAACGATTTAATGGCACATAAATTTTCTTCCTTTAATAGTGAAAATTTTCTCCGTATAGAATTTAGCTCATCAAAAGTTCCTTTATATTGTGGATTGGAAAATCGATAAATTTCAACATCTTTTAAATTAACAACTCTAACGTCCCAAACATTTTTCCCCAAGATACAAAAACATTCATCATCTTTAATATTACTAATTCCTAACATCTTTATGTAATATCTAAAAATAGCATGTCGTTCAGTATCAAGTTCAAAATCTTTTTTTACATTATCATAACCTTTTATCATAAAATTTTATTCTTTTATTTTTTGGACAACTACATCAACAATTTCTTCATAGCTATACGTTCCTTGAAACACTCCTTTAATTTTTAAATTAACGACATTAGGAGCACACCAAATTCCAATATCTGCATCATCACTTTCACCAGGCCCATTAACACGACATCCCATAACGGCTATTGTAAAATCTTTATCTTTTGCAAAAGTAGTAGCTTCTTTTATTTTTCTTGCTAGATTGATGAATTTATCTGTTTGTACTCTTGAACAAGAAGGACAAGAAATGATATTTAATCCTTTTGCGGTATAAGCACCTTCTGGTAAAAATTTTCCATTTTTTATATCAAGGAGTATTTGATCCCCTACTTCAACCTCTTTATATTTCTCCTCAAAAGGCACCGTTAAAGATACTCTTATTGTATCTCCTATTCCTTCTGAAATTAAACGTTCCATAGCCACTCTACTTTTTATTTCCCCCATAGGAAGCATCCCCGCTTCTGTCACACCAAGATGAATAGGAACAAAAGGAAAAAGACTTGCAAATTTCTCATTTATTTTTATTACTCCATAAGGATCGGAACTTTTTAAAGAAACAAGATAATTTTTAAATCCTAATTTTTCCATTAGCTCTACATGAGCCCCTGCTGAACTAACAGCTACAACTCCAGAATTTTCTTTATCATTTTTTAATGAAGGATCTAATGAACCAAAATTAACACCTATTCTTATAGCACATTGATTTTCTCCCGCTACATCGACTAAAAATTTAACCTTATCTTCGATAGATTTTTCTTTTTCTATATGATAAAGATGTCCTGGGTTATAACGTATTTTTTGGACAAATGGCGTTAAATCTTTAGCTAATAAATAATTTTCTTGTAAATCAACAGAAATATTAGCCTTTGTTTCTTTTCTAATTTCCCTTAAAGCCTCCACATCTTCCTTACTATCGACAGCAAGTCTAATTATGCCTGCCCCACTTTTCTCCAACATTTTTATTTGACTTAAAGTCCTTGTAATATCTTGCGTTTTTGAAGAACACATTGATTGAACAACTATTGGGTTTTCCCCACCAAGCAATAAACTTCCTATTTTTATTTCCCTTGATTTTCTCATATATATTTTTCCATTAAATAAAAAAAATAATAGTACCGATAAGAAAAAAGTACTTGCAAAAAACATATTATCTATTTTAATATGTTCATATTGTAACTTACAGTTCAATCTTTTTAAAGGGATTAAAATGTATTCCTCGGATAATATCAATACTATTTTTAATAAAATTACAGAATATTATGAAGAGCCGATAAAAATATTTTCAAGATGTCAAAGCCATTATTTTTATAGGGTAGAAAATTTAACTGAAGATGAATTAAATTTATGTGCTGAGCATGTTGCATATAGAATTAGAAATACTGTTTCTCCACAAGAGCCAAAATTGTTTTTAAAACTTTCCGGAGGCTGTACTTTTTTTGCAGAAAGACTATCTGCAATTTATTCTGAAATTATTCCTAACTCTGAAGATATAATTATTGAAAAATATTCTCCTGAAAAATTTTCTAATGGATTTGAAGAAAAGTATAAAGGGGTAAATACTATTTTAATTACAGATATTATCACAACTGCACGTTCCACATTATCTGCACATACAAAATTATCATTACGCGGAATTCCTATTCTTTGTTGGGTATCGTTAATAGATAGGACTTTTGGCCCAGGACCTGTTCCAGTTGTCTCAGCTTTTACAGGAGCTCCCGTAACGTTACTTAGTATTTAGTATCAAAGCATCCAATATCAGAAGCATACAAAAGTAAACTATTATGATTTTAATTTTTTGTTTCTTTTATCCTTTCGTTTTTCACCTTCTGTGGCTAGATATTTTTTAAAAAAATCTGTAAATAGCTAAAGCAAGATTTTTGATTTTTAAATTTAATTCTTTTCCCCATATATTCTTTTGAAAATAAAAAATTTTTGTTGTTTATTTTTTTCAATGTTATTGTTTCGGACTTTCAGCCCGAAAATTGGGAGGATGGGTATACGTTACCCGGGGTTTGCGCTCCTTTCAGGATCGCTAACCCCGGGCTATGTCGTCCGGCTCTTTCAGAGCGGGGCCAGCTAGTACGCATATTTATTAACTTTGCCCCTACAGGGCAACCAAGATTGTTGTTAAATAAAAATTAACCTATATAAAAAATTAAATTCAAAAAACAGGACATCTAATCAAAAAAATATTATCTTTTTTTCTTTCAGGACAACTAAGATTTATCAATTCCCTAAAACAAAAGAATACAAATAAAAAAAAATATGAATTCAAAAACAACTAATAATTGTAATAGAAATTATTTTTAAATTGCATGCAAAAATGATTGAAAAATTTAGACTAATTTCGTCATTTAAAATGTACAATTGCAATCTAAAAAAATAATAAAAAAACATTCAGCAAAAAACAAAAAATCACTCTTCTTTTGTACTCAATCATTACACATTTAAAATTATAGGTTATTTTGCATACCGAAAAACTATCGTTGCCCTGAAAGGGCGAAGTTAATAAATATACATACTAGACGTCCCCGCT
>CAZHFA010000008.1:12552-17729 GCA_964531865.1 uncultured Bdellovibrionales bacterium | reverse complement strand
TACAAATTTCTCTCTTCCAACATCATACCTTGAAAGACCTTCTTTTTTTAATTCTTTTTCAACTACATGTTGTGTTGCAATGCCAGCATGATCAGTTCCGGGAATCCACAAAGTAGAAAAGCCTCGCATTCTATGCCACCTTACCATTACATCTTGAGGAACATTATCAAGGACATGCCCCATATGTAAAATCCCTGTGACATTTGGAGGCGGAATAACAACACAAAAAGGCTCTTTGGTTCTATCAACAATCGCATCAAAGACACGTTCTTTTTGCCAATAATCAAAAATCTTACTTTCTTCTACAGCATAATCAAAGAATTTAGGAATATTATTTTCTTGTGTCATAAAAATATTGCTTTTAAAAAAGTTACTTACAAAAAAAAACTAATGTTATATTTCTTTTTTTACGATACCTCTTGCATAGGATTTTTTCAAGCAAAGATATGAAATAGCATTATGAAAAAAGGATTTTTATGGAAATTTCAGGGACAAGTTTAAATTTAAATAACTTTTCAATAAATGCAGGAAATGTAGAAAGTGTAGCTCAAGTAAAAGTACTAAAGGGAGCAAATGAACAACTTGAAACCGTCGTTGGAACAATACTTAATGGAATACAAGATATAGGGAATAACTTAGACATTACTGCATAGTTTAAAAGAACAAAGAGCGTAAAAAATATAAAAAGCATAAAGAGCAACACGATATGTTTCATATATTTTACACTCTCTCTACAAAAAAAATTATCATTGATTTATTTTCTATTTTTCTTTTTCTTTCATGTTTTCTTTTTTTGCATCTAAAAATTTTTGATGTTCTTGCAATACTATTTCTAATGCTTCTTTTGGAGTATCAACAACATGAATAAAGGCAAAATCCTTATCGCTAATAAGCCCTCTAAAATTTGGTTCCGCATGCATCCAATCCAAAAGCCCTTTCCAAAAACTTCTATCCAGTAAAATTATTGGACGCTTTTCTATATGCCTAACTTGAACTAATTGCCAACTAAAAAACAGTTCTAATAAAGTTCCAATCCCCCCCGGAGTACAAATGACAACATTCGACAATCTCATGAAGTCATCAAGTCTATAAGAAAAACGATAATGAAAACGCCTAACATCAAGATGATTATTTGGAGCAGGCTCAAAATCAAGCTGTATTGGCAGCCCAAAAGAAAGACTCTTAGTCTTTTTTTCCTCCTGTCCTACTTCAGCTCCTTTATTTCCAGCCTCCATAAGGCCCGGGCCTCCTCCTGTTAAAACATCAATACTATTTTGTGCAAGAAGCCTTGCAAGTTCAAAAACATTTTTATAAGTTTCTGTATTTTCTTTTACCCTAGCACTTCCAAAAATACATGCTCTAAAAAAACGTCCTTTATCGATATCTGCCATTTTTTTCTCAATAATCATCGCACGTTGATTTAAGAACCTTAGCCTTTCATCAAGGTATTTTTTAATATCTCCTTTTGTTATTTCTTCTTTTGTTAATTTCGGTTTTCTAAATTTTCTAAAAGCACTTGATGCATTTCTTTCTGCTATTTTTATATTCTGCTCTTCTTCTGTCATATTTTTTAACTCCAATATATTGATATATAAAAATTTATTCCTCTATAATACTTTTATTATATCGGATTTATTTTAAAAAGTATTTATATGAAAAATAAAAAACTTATTGCAGGAATAGATGAAGTCGGAAGAGGTCCACTTGCAGGCCCTGTTGTTATTGGAGCTGTAATTTTAGGGGATTATACCAATTGCGATATAACAGATTCTAAGAAACTTTCTTCAAAAAAACGCGAATTACTATCAGAAGAAATAAAAAATAATGTTTTATCTTGGATAATAGTCAGCATCGGTCCTGATATCATTAAGGAAAAAAACATCTTAGGTGCAACATTATTTGGAATGAAAATTGCCAGTGAAAAAATTAATGCGGATAAATTTTTAATTGATGGTAATCAAAAAATTGATACGCAAAAAGAACAAGAAACAATTGTAAAAGGAGATTTATTAAAAAAAGAAATCTCTGCAGCATCAATTATCGCCAAAGTTTGGCGAGATAAATACATGGAAGAATTGGGACTAAAATACCCAGAATATGGTTTTAATAAACATGCAGGATACCCGACAAAATTACATAAAGAAGCAATCAAAAAATTTGGCCCCACACCATTTCATAGAGAAGATTTTAGTGGAGTTAAAGAATTTTTGCATCTTCAACCATTTTTTAAAGAATATCAAAAAAATATTACTGCATATCAAGAAAAAACACATTCTCATAACTTCGGAATATATTGGGAGATGGGGGGAAAAAAAAGCATCTAATTTTTTAATAAAAAATAAAATTTTTATAGAAAAACAAAATGCAAAAAGTAAACATGCTGAGTTAGATCTTATCTGCTTTTCAAAACATCAACTAATATTTGTGGAAGTGAAAACACGCTCAATACGTAATGCTATGAATTTCCCAATTTTTGAAAGTATTTCTGATAAAAAAATTCAAAACATAAAAAAAGGAATTAGAAATTATATAAATAATAATTACGCTACAATAAAAAGACGGAGAATAAGATGCATAAGAATGGATTTTATTTTTATTCATTACAAAAAAGGATTCTTAAATAGGCCCAAAATTGCAGAAATTATTTGGAAAAAAACTAATTTAGAATAATAAAATGTCAAAGTTTGGAAACAAAAACATTTTAAAAAATTGTCACTTTTAAAATCTAAAATAAATTAAATAAAAAAAGCGACAAAAATTTAACCTTCTAACACTTTGTAAATAAAAAGCCACTAAATTCTCTAAGAGAAATCTCTTTAAGCTCCTTAAGGGCTTTTAGATCTCTTTCACTAGAGCTAGCTCTAAGATCTTTTTTCAACTCCTCCATATGGGAAATTAAATCAAAAACTTTTTTTTCCTCCCTGTCTTTAGAACTAAATATCCTAGCTAATAGTTTTAGGCAATTTTCAAAAAATAAACTTTTACTTAAAAAAAATGTTTCATTTGGAACATTATTCCAAAATCGCACAATATCTTCCGCTATCAGTAATACTTTGTCCGTATCACCAACATTAAGCTCCTTTGCTCTCCCATAGAGAGAAAAATTTTTATCAGAAGAACTTTTTTGCATTCTACGTTCAATTTTTTTGATCTCTCTCTCCTTAGAGGTCAAAAAAGACGTTCCACTCTTCAAACTTCCATCTAAATTAAGAATTTTAAAAAGGATAATATTTTCTTGTAAAAAATTATTTGATACACCTTCTGCAGGAAACTCCGAATTCAAAACAGACGTTAGCATTTGCTAATCCCTTTCTCTAAAAAAACCTTTTGTGTTTTCCAAACAATGATTATGAAATCATATCAAAAAATAGTGGTAAAAATCAAATAAAAAAAAGAAAAACATTGCAATTAATATTGAAGCCTTAATATGCAATTTTAAAGGGGTTAATACAAAATGTTAAAACAAAGAAAAAGCATAAAATATGGTAGAAAATATTGGAATTTTTAAAGAAAAAAACCTTTTTTAAAAAACCGCTATCGCTTTTTTATTTTAAATAAATAGAAAAGCGATAACCTTTAAGCAACATCACAAAACTCTATTTTTCAAGAAAATCGATTACCTCATCAAGTCCCATTTCGGTTAAAGCACAAATGTTTGAATAATGTTCATCGAACGATTCTACAAATGGGCGATTGACTTCTGCTCTTAAAAAAGTCATTTCATTAAGGATTTTTATCCTTGGCCAACCTTCATAACCTGAAACAATATTTGCATTTAAGTACATCCTGTTTAATAACTGTAAACAGAAAATGCAGTACAATTTTTTCACAGGCAAAAGAAAATTTTTTTGTTCAAATTCTTGTTCGTAATGCTCAATTCTTTGTGCAATCTTTAAGAATTGTGCACTAATTTCCTTTTTTTTAAGAGATGTGAAACTGTGTCTTTCTATTGCAACGACAGCTCCACAGTTTTGATACGTCATAGAACTTGATATCTCTGGCGATATTAAAGACTCTATTTCAAGCCCCAAAAATTTCAAAGATCTAAAAATATCAACACAGTTTTGTCCTTTTATTATCTCCCCATACCTAATTAAGAACATATTGGTTTTAGAACCGAATCTGGCATTAACATCTTTACTCATACCAAAGTCCTTTCTGTTTCTTCTACCTTTTTTTCTTTTTCAAAATTCCAATCGAGAAAGGTTACTAACTTTTTATCACGAAATCAAACAAAAAAAGCCGAAACATTAAATAAAATGTTTCGGCTTTCACGTACCACTTAACGTGATACAAATTACACATTAAGTATTATGATGCTGAACAACCTGTCAAACCACCATTTTGACTATCCCAGTTACAAGTTACACCTGTTCCTTTTGCATGAGTAGCTGTACCTGTAAAGCTTGAGCCATCAGCAGAAGCTGTGATATTTAATACTACGCCTGACGATAAAGCAGTAATTCCTGGCAACATACCTGGACATGTTTCTTGAGTACAAGTTACATAGGCTTCATTGTCAACAAAATATGCTTCTTCTGCCGTTGCAACATTTCTTAAATCACTTTTGGCTCTAGCATCAAAACCTCTAGCACGATATTCTGCAAATTGAGGGATTGCAATCGCAGCTAATATACCAATAATAGCTACAACAACCAATAACTCAATAAGAGTAAAACCTTTTTCTTTCATAATGAGATCTCCTAAAAAAAATAAAATAAAGAAAAAATTTCTTAAGAATTATAATTCCTTTTACTTATTCGATGCATTTGCATCCACTAAGTTACAAAAATCGGTCAAAAAAAATTTTTTCTAAAGGGTTTTATATAAAAATATTTATTATTTTCTAGAATCTCATACATATATTCCTCATCTTATATACATAAATAATCAATTTATTTGTTATTACAAAGGGTTATTATGAAAAAAAATTGGATAAAATATGATCTAAGGAATCCAGAATTTAGAAGTAAATTAGAACAATTGGGTCTTCTTGAGGACATGAAAGAACATGATGCCTGTGCAAAAAATATTCAAGAATTAAAACTAATAATATCTAACATGAAAGAAGTCTTGTTAAAATTAGGAAAAAAAGAACTTACTCTGGAAGATAAAATATTTTTACAAAAAGAATATAGAAACTTTCTATATATAGCTAAATGATCTTGTTCTGAATT
>CAZHFA010000008.1:11682-12542 GCA_964531865.1 uncultured Bdellovibrionales bacterium | reverse complement strand
AAAAGATAGGTATCAAACATTATTGTCTTCTACTAATTTTAGTATTCTAAAAAAAGTTCAGACAAAATTAGAAACGATTTCAGAAAATAAAATACATATTATAAATTGATAAAATATTTTTATTAGAAATAGAATATGGACATATCTAACCAATTACTAGAAAAAGAAAAGCAAATTTCTGAATTATCAGAAAGATTAGATTTATTAAACAAAATAAATCTGCTTATTTCATCAAATATTCCATTAAATAGAATAATAAAAAACTTAACAAATGAGTGTGCTTTTAGATTTTCATCAGATTTAGCATTAGGATTAATTTTAAAAGATAATGAATATTTTGAGATTATGGGAACTTTTGGATGTCCTCCAGATTTACTACCTAAAAAAATTACATTAAAAGAATCTGATTTATTATCTCAAATAATAACAGTTGGTGGACATTTTTCAATTACAGATCTAGAAAACCAAGCAAAATCTCTCAAATTTTTATTTGAATTAGACATAAAATCAATTGAATGTTGCTGTGTTGAAGTAAAACAAGACGTAT
Organism: uncultured Bdellovibrionales bacterium; assembly: GCA_964531865.1. GTDB lineage: Bacteria > Bdellovibrionota_C > UBA2361 > UBA2361 > CAKMMH01 > CAZHFA01. The sequence continues at coordinate 11,995 of CAZHFA010000008.1, read as the reverse complement.
TAGGAATCTTTATTTTAGGATATAAATCCATAAATTCAATAGAAGCTGACAGTATTCAAAAATTTGATGAATTTATTCAAGCTTCAACTGTAGCAATTATAAATGCAAAAAATCATGAACAAATAAAAGAATACACATATAAGCTAGAAGAGTTAGTCCAAGAAAGAACAAAAAATTTAGAAGAACAAACTTTGAAGGCACAAGATGCAAACCAGTCAAAATCAAAATTTTTAGCTAATATGAGTCATGAACTAAGAACTCCATTAACTGCAATAATAGGATATGCAAATATCTTATCTGATGGAATTTTAGG
>CAZHFA010000008.1:0-11672 GCA_964531865.1 uncultured Bdellovibrionales bacterium | reverse complement strand
TCCCTTATTCTTGGAAAATTTTGGAGACCGTTTCAAAAAGAACAAAAAGACGCTATAGATGCAATTTGTAAATCAGGTGATCATTTAAAACTTTTAATAGATGATGTATTAAATTTAGCACGAATAGAGTCAGGAAAAGAAATCTCAAACGCTCAAAGCCTTCATTTAGAATCGATGCTAAATGAATCATATGGACTTGTTGTTCAAACAGCAGAAGCGAAAAATATAACACTACACAAAGCAGTATTAGAAAAAAATTTAGAAAACATAAATATTAATTTTGATCAGAAACACTTTAAACAAATTATGGTTAATCTTTTATCTAATGCCATAAAATATACACATGATCGAGGAGATGTAAAAATTTATGCACGAAGAAATAATGAATTTATCAAAATTTCTATTGAAGATACGGGAGTCGGAATTCCAAAGGACAAAATAGAAACTCTTTTTAATAGATTCGAAAGAGGAACTGATGATTATAGTAAAAGTCAAGTTGGAACTGGTATCGGCCTTAACTTAACAAAAAAACTTGTTGAATTAAATGGCGGAGCTATAAAAGCAGAAAGCATTTATGGGAAAGGATCTACATTTTCTTTTCTTGCACCAATTTCAGAAGAAAATGTAACAGAGTCAGAAAATATTACAAAAGAATCTTTGCAGTCAAAATTAAGCGGATTATCAATTATGATAATTGATAGTAATAAAGATTCTTGTAACATTATTGAAAATATATTGAATGTTGCGGGAGCAAAAATCATTATAAAAAATTCATTTAAGAATGCGTTAATTGAAACAGAAAATATTGAACCCGATTTAATAATCTGTGATACAAAAATAAATGAAGAAAATGGAGTAGATTTTATTAGGCAACTTAAAAATTCTATGACAAAAATTTCTACAATACCTGTCATAGTGTCTAGTGCCTCAGCTTTTGAAAGTGATAAAATAGATATTTTGCAAGCGGGAGCCTCTATTTTTATACCCAAACCTTTTAAGCCTGTAAATTTAATAAAGACAATTAGACAACTAACATTAACTAGGATGATTCAATAATATGGCGGAAAAACAAGAACAAGAAATAACAAGTGAACAATTTTTAACAAAATTAAAACAAGGGTTACAAATAAATGGAGATTTTCCAGCCTGTGCAAAGACTGTAGATGAATTAAAGACATTGGCGTCAAGCACAAGTAGTCCTGGAAGTAAAATAGCCGAACTAATATTAAGAGACCCTTCTCTTAGTACTAAAATTTTAATCTTTGTAAATAGTGCTTTTTTCCAAAGAGGAACTCCAATTACAACTATTAGCCAAGCTATCATGCATATTGGAACAAACCAACTAGTAGAACTTTGCTCAAGCTTTACTCTCATTCAAAAACTTATTCCCACAGCTAGAAAAGGAGGACCTTTTGCTCTTGCATTAGAAAGATTAATTTCAACTTCTATTTTAACTAGCACTTTAAATTCTCAAACAGCAACATCAAAAAAAGATAAAGAGTCTGGATATTTATTAGGAACATTTTCAGAACTTGGAATTATGTTAACTGCGTATTATTTTCCAAAGCTTTTTGAAAATGCACACAATAGAAGTAAAGAAAAAAACATATCCTTAAACACTAGCATAAAACAATTAACAGGATTTACTCCATTAGAAATAAGCTTAGAAGTACTAAATACGCTAAAAACTCCAGCCGTGTATTCAACTCAAGTATTAACATTATTAGACATAAAAAATGGTGAAACAAGCATTGAATCTGCAGACCCTTTAATTAAAAATTTACTTATCGCACAAGAGATTTCAAGTTTTATAACTGAAGACACATCTAAAAAATCTTTGACAGACCTTACCGACAGTATTTCAAAAAAATATAATATTGAAAAAGAAAAATTAAATAACAGTTTAGTATCTTTTACAAAAGAATTTCCAGATTATTGTCAAACCATGGAGATAGTTTTGCCAGAAATAGAAATACTTAACTCTTTACCAAACGAAGAAAGTACATCAAGTAATAGTACAAATGCCAAACTTGAAAACGACACAGAGCAAACACCAAATGATCAATTAACTATTGAAAAATATTTAAATGACATTCAAGAAGGAATTGAAAATTTTGAACCTACTGCATCAATTATAACAACAGCAATGGAAGCTTGTATGTGGGGATTAAAATTTGAAAAAGTATTATTACTTTTAGTAAACAAAGAACGTACCGCTCTAAAAGGAAGAATGCTTTTAGGAGAAAAAAATATTTCTCCTCTACAAATATCTCTTCCTCTTGAAGAGTCAAATCAAAAAATTCCAGTAAAAAGTTTCTTATTAAGAACTGTTATAACAGACGGTGGATACGTTTTTTTAAATGATTCCTCTGCACTAGCGATTCCAATTGGGAACGCATCAAAATGTATCGGGGTAATTTATGCTTCCTTTGCAAACTCTAAGCAAACTACAATTCCATATTTTATAAAACACACCGCTGAAGTAATATTTAAACAATTTTCAAAGATTACTTCAATTTAAAAAGATAATATTAAACAACAAAATTAAACTCCATTTGATCTGTTCTTGTTAATTTTATGAAATCAGTAATATCATTTAGCATATTAAGAAATTCTTCAGGCCACGTCGTATAATCATTTCTAAAGCAAACTATATTTTCTATGTAAATTTCGTACCTTTTACATTCTCCAGAATTTAAATTCACAATATGAAACATATTTGTATCATTATTCCAAGAAACAACAATAGAATTTTTATGTGTAATTTTTAAAAATTCCAAAAAAGATTTTGTAATAAAATCATTTCCACTAGAGATAAAAAACAATTTAGGATTTATAGTGTCATAATATATTTTTATTGCTTGAATTGCCTTTATAGACGATAGCATTATTTTTTTTATCAATTGAAGATTTTTCTTGTTATTGATATCCGGCGTACTTTCTCCTAGAAAATCTGAAAAAGAATCTTTACATAAATTATAAATATTTAAATCTTCATAAAAAACATTAGTAAGTTCATTATCAGGAACTAATAATAATTCCTGTTTGATATATTTTAAATCTTTAGCATATAAATATTTTGATAAATCATCCTTAGCAATACAAGCCCAAGAAGAGAGAGCATCTTGAGAAGCCATACAAGAACCACATGTTAAAAAATTGCGTTTTAAACTTACCATGCAATCTCTATTACACATCGTAAATAAGCCATTACACTTTAATTGACATACATCTCCATAAGATGCCCCTATATACCGCGCAATCATATACATAAAGCCACTTTCTTTGTTTAATGGACCATATGGAGAAAAAAAAGTAATCGTCATTTAACTACCTCAACTTTTATAATGCAAAACAAGATGTAATTTTTTTCGTCGTCACATCTCTACATAAAACATACGAGTTAACACCACTTGGAATGTCATTTGAAAACTTAATTACATTCAAAAAACCACTCGCCCAACAAGAATCGATTGCACATTTTTTTGTATCAACTGTTTTTTGTCCTTCTAATTGATATTCTTTTATTGTAAGCTTAGAAACACTTAAATCTTTAATAAGAGTTTCTCCATTATTATCCAGCACATCTGTCGTATAATCTGTTAGCGAAGAATTCACAAGCACAAGACTAGTTTGTGTCAAAGAATCATTTAAAATTGGGAAAAATTTGGATGAAGTAATATTTTCTTTTAAAAGACTCGGATAATAATAAGTTGAGGACGAAAAATACAAGAACTCTACAACAACACTTGAAGGTTCAAAATTTATCACTTGTTGTCTAAAAGAAAATTCTATGGAAACCCCTAGGAACCCTGGATAATCTCCATTTAAAGCTGGAAAAGCAGAATCCAATAAAATCCCACTTGCTTGATTTAATCTTGTACCATCAACCATTACAGCATCAGCATTTTTCCCCTCACCAAATAACCCCAATTTACATGAGATTAAATATGGTGTAGTTGAATTCGTAGATAAGGGGAAAAAATGTAGCATTGTTTTTAAAACTTTATTTGATGCACAAAACGAAACCCATTTAATATTTTGCATAAACTATCTCCAACATCACATTAAGCAATTAGGGTAAAAATACCATCTTCACCGCCACCTTCAAAATAATATAAAATTTGTGCGCCAACCAATGCTGTATCTTCCCCCGCTGAAAGTCTTAAATAAACTTGCTCCGTATTCTCTTCACAATCACCAAGCACATCTTGAAATTCATCTTTTAAGAAAACAACTCTTGAACTCATTGGAGCCAAAAAAACGCTTTTTTCAGGAGCTCTATTTCCTCTTAATACTTTACAACAAACTTTAACAGGCGTTTCAATTTCATTTGCCAAAATCAACACTGAAGATTTAGATTTTGTAAAATTTAACGGAAAAAACAAACTTGTTTTTTCACTAAACTCCTTCAATTCCGATTCATATGAGCCTGATTTTTTCATTTGTAATCTGACATAAGAATCTACACATTTATCCATTTCACAAACCAATAAACAATATTTTAAGCCAGATTCAGGCTTACAATCCCCCATAAAATTTTCCAAATCAAGGACTAATGGCTGACTTGAATTTACAACCATCGTTATTTCATTTATTTTTGCACCATCTGGATCATAAACTTGCATCTTTACTAATGATTCCTCTCCCTCTCTAATCTCATTTGGCACAAAAAAAGCCCTAGACTCAAAATATGGGAACCCTGCCACCCAATATTTTTTTATAACTTTGTTTTGATTTTCCATAATAAAAAATAAACCCTACATCGCAATCTTGCATTATCTTACTTTAATTAACTTTAAGTTACAAGGAGAAAGAGAGCAAAAAATCCTCCTTTTACATTAGAAAAACAAAAAATATATAACTATTTATAATGTATTAAAAAAAAATTTATTTAGATATAAAATCTTCATATTCTTTTGCGGTCATCAAGGAATCAAGATGAGATTTATCAAAGTTAGAAAGTTTAGCAATCCACCCCTTTTTATATGGTTCTGTATTTATAAGGCTGGGAGAATCTGACAATTCTTCATTTGCCATGCTTACTGTACAATCTATTGGGCAATAAATATCAGACGCTGCTTTTGTAGATTCTGCAACTGCTAATACTGCATCTTTTTTTATATCATCATTTTCTTTGGGAAGTTCTATAAAAACAATTTCCCCTAATTCAGATTGAGCAAAATCAGTAATTCCCATTACCGCGATATCATTTTCAACAGCAACCCATATATGTTCTTTTGTATATTTTAAATTTTGAGGACAATTCATAAAAATAATCTCCATGTTAATTTTGTTAATATTTTTACAATAAAAGCCTTTGTATTGTAATGTTACAAAAAATAAAAAACAAGAAGAAGAGTTTTTGAAAAACTTAATTTATTGGCAATTGTCCTTTATCGCCTAATTTAACGATTAGTTCGAAGAGATTATCAAGATCTTCAGGCTCATACATTTTAGGAAAATATGCTATAGCTCCATTATCAAGTGCAGAAATTTTTATTGAGCTAGACGGCTTATCACTTACCAAAATAATTTTTACATCTCTTCCTTTTGCAAGATGTAAAAAATCCATACTATTCATATCTTTTATGTGGGCATCCAAGATTACTAATGAAGAAGAGTCATCTTTTATTTTTTCTAACCCTTTTTGGGCAGATCTCTCATAGATAACATCTATTTTTCCACTATAATTACAAATATCAATATAGTCTTTTATCGAATTTAAGTATAATTCTTGATCGTCGATAACAATCAACTTGATTTGCTCATCCATAAGCAATATTTCCTCCTTGTTTATCACACAAGTAAAATGTCGGTAAAAAAAAAAGAAAACATTAACATTAAAATATACCTAGGAATTTCGTTAAGATATAAAAAAGAGGACACGCACTTTTTTTTATTTTTTTGGTGATATAAAAAAGAGGACACGCACTTTTTTTTATTTTTTTGGTTGTCGCATTTTAATTCCTTGTCGTGGACTTTCAGCCCACAAAAATTGGGATGGGAATTTGCATACCCGGGGTAGCATCTCTTTTAGAGATGCAAACCCTGGGCTATGTCATCTGGCTCTTTCAGAGCGGGGACATTTTGTGTGCAAAGATTTTAACTTCGCCCTTTCAGGGCAACAATAATTTTGGGGGAATACAAAAAATACACATTTTTTATTTTTTTTAAAGGTTGGAATCGCCTTAGAATGTTTTTTTAACATCCTCTTCAATTTTTAAAGATGCATTTTTATTGTTGTTTATTTATTTTGTTTAGATTGTGTTTTTGATGAGAAACACTGTTTTTTTTAATTTAATTTTTTACAAAGATAATTTTATTACTAATAATTTTAGTTGCTCTGAAAGAGCAAGGTTATTATTTTTGCATACTAAAAGGGCCAGCTCTGAAGGAGCTATGGATGAGAAATCGAAGAATTTGGGGGGTGAGGCGACGAAATCCCCCCGAATTATTTGATTTATCGCCACAAGCATTTTGGGTCTACATTTTTAGGTTGTGATTGTGGATGAGAAATCGAAGAATTTGGGGGGTGAGGCGACGAAATTATACTATAGTATATTGAGGAGACGAAATCCCCCCGAATTATTTGATTTATCGCCACAAGCACAACCTAAAAATCAATTTCCTTTTGCGTTATTTCTTAATACATCTTCCAAGGCGTCTAATTCGGGTTCTAATTCTTTTTCCAAAAGTTCTCCTAATGCCCACCAAGATTGATACAATTGTTGCTGACAAACTTTCTTACAAGTATCATAAATTTTTTCCACTTGATCATCTATACAATATTGTCGTTTTTGATTTTCAGACATAATATTTTGTAATGTTGCATACCAATTAAAAAATGCCTTCAATGAAGTTACAGATTCACTTAATTTTTTATTTGCATCAAAACTATCTCCGTTTTGAAAAAGTTTTCTAGCTTTTCTAACTTGCATAAAGCATTGTGTAACAATATTAGGAGCTACGCTGATTCTATCTTGAATATAATTATCTACAGTGTCAGTTTCAACTTCTAAAACATTTGTTGCGTAATTAGAAATACAAGAATTCCAATCTGTCTCATCTAGTTCTCTTCCGTTTATTAAAAGCCCCGTAATTATTTGATCAGGATCTATAGAAGATTTTATAAGTTCCACAAGTTCTGTCATCTTCATCATGTTTTCTCTTGGAGCATTTGACCATTCTTCACCATTTATTCTTATAGATTCCATTCCTATTCCTTTAAAAAAAATCAAGTTTACAAACTTTCAAGAAAATAATTTTCAAGCTTATTTGCTCTTCTCTCTAAATCTTTATAAATCTCTTTTGTTTGAGATGCTAAAACTAAGACTTCGGTTCCCGAAATATTTTCTTTCGAGAAAATAAACATCCTACTAATTGGAGCAATTGCAGGAGTGTCATAACCTAATTGCTCAATTTTTCTATCTATTTCACAAAGATCATTTTTTATTTTACCTAAATCATTTGGAGAAGAATTTTTATCTTTAACAAGATTCTCAAGCCTGTCTATGAGTTTTGTTCCTTCAACGGCACATTGTTTTAATTCATCAACATTATTTTTCCATGGAATTTTTTCTATTTTTAAAAAGGTATTTCCATTAGAAAACTTCTCAAAATTATATCCTCCAAAATCATCAAGCCACATTTTTCTATATGCGGATCGCATTGAATGCAAAAATTTATCTTCTCCGTCATTTAGGACTTGTAAATCACAAAAACCAAATTCATCAAAAAAAGAACGATAAACTGTCATATTACTTTTTTGAATAATTTCTTTTGGAAGTTCTTTAAAATCTTCTTTTAACCTTGCCAAAACTAATCTTGCTAAATCTTCTGGATCAATGCAAAAATGGCAATCTGGTTTTGAACACTTTTTATTAGGATTACATGGATAACATCCAATATTGGGTTGTAAAATAATATTACCTTCGCTATACGGTCCTGTTTCAAATCCAAAAGCAGAAGCTAAAAACATTGAAACAACAGGAGTTCCAACAGCAATACTCATATGCATAGGCCCTGTGTCACCTGTAAGTAACAAATCTCCCATTTGTAAAAGAGCTGCTAACTGTGGAATATTAGTTTTTCCAGCTGCAATAACGATGTTATCAGAATCACATCCTGTCTTTATCGCCTCAATTATAGGCAATTCTTTTTTTGCACCGCTTAAAACTACTCTAATATTATTTTCTTTTACTAAAATATTTAAACATTTTATAAAATTTATTGGTGCCCATTGGCGTTTTTGTTGACTAGCTCCTGCTTGAACAATAAGCAATGGTCCTGCATTTGTAAAACCAGCATTATCAATAAACTCTTTGCAATATGCCTTAGCTTCCTGTGAAACTTTCACCTTTAATCTATGAGGATGTTTATCAACATCTCCTGCACATCTAAAGATATCAACTAAATTAAAAGAACTAAATCTTCTATTTTGATGAAATATTGATGTGGCAAATAATTTTGCCCAGTCTGATTCTATAATTCTAAACCCCTCTGCATCTGAAGCCCAACCACCACGATTTTTTATTCCGATTAAACTTAATAATAATGCAGTATATGCAGATGAAGACATATTAAGGCAGTAATCAAAATTTTTAGCTTTTAAATTTTTTACAAGTTCATCGATTTGTTCAAATGCATCGATAATTCCAGTTCCCTCTCTTGCTAACGATCTTACACATGTTGCTAAATCTATAGAAACCACTTCATCAATTTCTGGAATACTATAGCATACAGATTCAAATTGTTTTTCAACTAAAACTGTAATTTTTGCATTCGGATTTTCTTCTTTTAATCCTATGATTGTGGGAGTTGCTTGTAACATATCTCCAAGACGTGTAATGTTCACAAGTAGAATATTATTTTTATATGGAAATCTTTTTTTCATTATGCTCTTCCTCCTTCATTAGCGACATCTTCACGTGACATTCGAATGATTTGCGACCTTATATGATGTAAAAATAAGAGTTTTTGCTCTGTTTCTGTTAAGTCTCCCTTTCCTGTCACGATATCAGAAATTAAAGCATCTAAATTAGCTTCTTCCCCTCTCTTATATGCTTTTAAAATTCTTTCTTCTAATTCTGGATATTTTTTTGATCTAACAATCATTTTTTCCCAGTCACTATTTTCAAATCTTTCTCTTAATTGTTCATATTTTTGGCTATAGATTACTGACAACATTTCTTTTATACGAATTGTATAAGTATGATCTTTTAATGCTCTTGCTTTTGATTTTTGAATAATATCTTTTCGTTCCCCTTCATGATGTAAATAATAATCTATTAACTCTCTTAGTTCGTCTCTTGAAGAAAAAGTTATAATTTCCTCTCCTTCTTTAAACATTTCAGAAAGTAGCGATCTTTTATCTACAAGTTGGAAAGCTTCGCTACTTGCAAGCTCAATAGTCCTAGGATTTACGAAGTCTCCATAAGGATCTACTCCATCACATTCTGTGGATGAATGAAGATTTATATTTATCTTGCTTCCATTAAAAATTTTTATATATTCATCAGGAGTTAATCTTCTTCCTCCCTCTTGAACCATTCTGTCAAACGGTTTACAAGTAGGCCATTCAGTTCCCCAGATTTTTAATGGCATTTCACACATTGATGCAAAAAATTGTTGTCTATTATGATACCCTGCACCAAAAAAAGAAATTTCTGATCCCCATCTATCTTGTTCTTCCTGTGTTAAAATACGTTTTCTATGAATAAGCTCATCGCAAGCAACTGGCAAATAATTTACATATTGGCAACCTGCATTTTTTATAGCATCTATACAATCATCTTTTTGAATTGTAAAAATAAAATCATAAAAAGGAGCCATATTTTTCCAATAAGAAAACCTTATGTAATCTTCAACAAACCATAAAACAGTAATAACTCCCATTGATTTTATTTGAGTTAATGCCTTTGGAGAAATTGGAGCTTGAGCTAAACAAATTAAAATATCTATTGGTTTTTCTTTTATCGAAGCTACTACCATTTGTGATAAATTTTCGACATAAGAATTATTTATTACATTTATCCCATACTCATCTTTGACAAAATTTTTTATATAATTGTATCCTTGATTAAAAGGTTCCATATCAAAAATACGATGCTTCTGATTTAATGCTGTAAGAGCATGATCTAGGTATACTATCATTGGCAGTGTCCCACCAGACATTGGACCAAGCACTCCTATTTTAGGAGACAACGCATTAAAGCCTTTATTTCCGTAAAAAATATGTTTTAGTGTGTTTGCTTCATTATAAAATAATGCCTGTTCTTGAGGACGAATATAAAATTCAGAATTTTGGGATAAATAACCTTTAATATTTGAAGAGTCATAAAAAATTAAATTGTCTATTTTATCAAATGCATTCTTTAGATCTCTTAACTTTAAAGCTTCCTTAAATAATTCTTTTAATGAAATGATAACTGTTAATTTATAATTATCTTTTTTAACAAAATTTTCTATATGATATCCCAAACCAAAACCAAAAATTACGGTATTAAAATTTTTTTTATTATTTATTTGTTGACTTTCTATCCACTTTTTCCCTGCACTTAATGGCTTAGTCGGATTATCAAGATACTGCCCATTATAACACAATACTGGTCCTTCCTCAGTTTCTTTAATTTTAATATTATCGGCAAAAATATCTTTTGTAGCATCCATACTCTTTGCAATATCTAAAAATTTATCACAAAGAATTTGATAATTTTTTTCATAAAAATTTGTCATACTAATTTTCCAAAAATAAGATAAGATTCCAATTCACTGTATCTTTTGATGCAAAAAAGACTACTGAAGTTGCCTTTTAATTCATTACTTGTTATTTTTTTTTATTTCTTATAGGATTTTATTCATGCATACATTATCAGCAAAAAATTTAGTAAAAATTTATAATGATAGAAAAGTAGTAAATTCTGTTTCTATACATATCAATGAAGGAGAAGTCGTAGGACTTTTAGGGCCAAACGGAGCGGGAAAGACGACAAGTTTTTATATGTGTGTAGGACTTATTGGGCCAGATTCTGGAAATGTTTTTTTAGATAATGAGGATATAACAAAAAACCCCATGTATTTACGTGCTCATAAAGGATTAGGGTATCTTCCACAAGAGGCTTCAATTTTTCGCAAACTAACAGTTGGCGAAAACTTAATGGCTATTTTAGAAACCATTCCATTTCCATCAAATAAGGCAAGAAAAGAACGTATGTATGAATTATTAGATGAGTTTGGAGTAAGGTTTTTAGAAAATAATATTGCTTCATCATTATCTGGTGGAGAAAGAAGGCGTGTTGAAATTGCTAGAACCTTAACAAAATCTCCTCATTTTATTTTATTAGATGAACCTTTTGCTGGTATCGATCCATTAGCGATTGCAGATATTCAAGGAATTATAAAAACGCTTTGCAGTAAAGGAATTGGTGTTTTAATAACGGATCATAATGTGAGAGAAACTTTAGGAATTTGTGATAGAGCTTATATATTAGTAGATGGACAAATTTTAGAAGAAGGAACTCCGCAACAAATTGCAAATAGCAAAAAAGCTCAAAGATATTATTTAGGGGATAACTTTTCATTATAAAAATTATGGGACACGCACTTTTTAAGATTCGCTGGAGCCATTTTTTTTGATTAAAAGCATGAAATAAATAGTATAAACTATTTTT
>CAZHFA010000007.1:0-18182 GCA_964531865.1 uncultured Bdellovibrionales bacterium | reverse complement strand
TATAAAAATTGGTGGGTGTCCAATATTTTTTTTTATTTGATGGGACACCCAAAAATTCCTAAGGATTAAAATATTTGGATGTCCTAAAATTTTCCCTAAAATTTTCCTAAAATTTTGCTTATATCAAAAAGCAATATAAAAAAATAAACGATTGTGAATGGAAAAATTTATTTAATAAGTTGTTTAAATATCTTTTGTCATCATATACTCATTTAAATATTTACCATTTAAATAAATGGCTTCGGGGAAAACAGCTGTTATTCTAAATCCATATTTTTCATAAAGATGACGAGCCCTAACATTTCCTTCTATCATATCTAATTCAATTTTTAAAACTCCCCCTCTTTCTTTTGCCAATAAAATAAGTTTTTCCATCATTGTTGAGCCAATACCTAATCCCCAAAACTTAGAAAGAATTGTAATCCCAATATTACTTCTATGAAGAGTTTTTATTTTTGTATTAAAATTAATAGCTGAACTTCCTACAGGCTTTCCATCTACATAGCAAACAATCATGGCTATATCTTTTGATTCTATTTGCTTCTTTAAAAAATTTCTTTCATCTTCAACTGTCTTTGCAAAATCTTTAAGACTTGAAAGTAAAAAATCAGTTTCTGTTAAACAAGTTTTCATAAACTCAAGGATTTCTTCAGCATCATCTTCTCTTGGACTTCTTAATAATGCTTGCCGATTATCTTTTAATTTAAATGCAAAATCCTCAATAATCATAATATGCCTCTGCCTCTTTATGTTTATTTGAAACTAATCAACCAAAAGTAAATTTAACTTTTACCATACTTTAATCAAATTTTTAACTTAATATCATATTTATTTTTTAGCATATCAAGCATTTGATTTTCTATTACTTCTATTTCTTCAGAACTTAAAGTTTTATCTATTGAAGAATATTCAATCGCTATTAAAACTGACGTATAACCGTCATCAACTCCTTTGCCTTTATATATATCATTTACATCAAGACTAATAATTGTATTAGATATATCTTTTATATCACTTGAATATTTTTTAAACTCTTTATCATTTGCAACTAACAAGTTATATTCTCTAAACACACTCGGAAATTTACTTATTTGTCCTATTTTAGTGCTATTTTGAGTTAAATTATCAACACATAATTCCATAAATAGAACTTGTCCACTAATAAGTTTTCCATTTTCAAAATTAGGTAATATTGATGATTTTAAAACGCCTATATGACCACTAAAAACTCCATTTACAAAGATTTCAGCTCCTAAACCTTTTTCAAAAAAATGTTCTTTTGTATTTTTTAACTCTACATCAATAACAAATTCTTCTGTTATAAGTTGCAAAATTGATTTCATATCATAAAAATCATAAACAATATTTTTATCAATTCCAAAACCCTTATTTATCTTATTTCCATTTAATAAAACTGCTAACATCGTTTTTTGATTATACCCTGTATCGCTTTTAGTATCTCTAAAAAATACTGAGCCTAATTCAAATATAGGTTCACATTCATTATTTTTAGATAAATTATATGTATAAGTATTTATCATCGAATACAACATTGTTGAACGCATAATGGCAAACTTATTGGATAATGGATTCATTATTGTAATATCACCCCATAACTTGCTTTCCTTATCAATTCCCATTTTATCAATTGCATCATCTGCTATAAATGAATAAGAAATACATTCATTTATGCCGCAGCCAAGCATTAGTTCACGTAATTTATCAGAGTAAATTTTAATATAATTTGGTTCATACTTTACACTTAAATTAGTAGTTGTCGGTTCTATATTATGGTATCCATATATTTGTGCTATATCTGCAATAACATCTACATCAAGTTCTAAATCAAGTCTATATCTTGGACAAATAGCTTCTATTACATCATTTGTTATGATTTTTACACTGTAATAATAAGTTTCTAGTAAATCTTTTATTTCTTTTGCTGTTATTTTAATACCAATAAGACTATTAACTTTATTAACATCGATTTTTATAACATTATCTGGTTTAGGTTGATTTACAATAAATGCTCCTACTATTTCTCCACCACAAACATTAGTAATATTTTCAGCAATCACACACCCAGCATTTACAGAGTTATCACTATCAATCCCTCTTTCAAATCTATATGAAGCTAATGTTGAAATATGCGTTTTTTGACTAGCAATTCTAATTTTTACAGCATCAAAATATGCACTTTCAATCAAAATATTTTTTGTATCTTTTGTAATTTCAACATCCTTTGTTCCAATTATACCAGCTAAACAAACTATTCCATCATCATTAGAAATTACTATACTATTTTGGGGTATTTCAACATCATCTCCATTTAATGTAGTAATTTTTTCCCCTCCTAATGAGTTCGAAAATTTAATTGTATTTCCTAATTTATCAAGGTCATAAATATGTATAGGTTGCCCTATTTCAAGCATAATATAATTTCCAAGATCAACAATTGGACTAATACTTTTTATTCCAAAAGAGCTTAAAAGATCTTGTATTTCACTAGGTGTTTCGCCACTATTATCAACATTTTTTATTTCAATCAATGCTACATTACCAATATCCTTTGTTTCGATTTTAACATTTATTTTAGGGCTACCAAATTTTGAATAATCAAGTGTACTTAAAATATTAGGAACAGTTTTTCCACCTTTATAAACATTGAACTCACGCCAAACACCTAAATGAGAAAGCATATCAGGACGATTAGCTTTAACTTCTATTTCTATAATTTCATCATCACCAACTTTTTCCTCTGTTGAAATTTCAAAACCTTGAAGGTCAAGCCAATTTTTATCAAAATCTTTATAATCGATTTGAGTTTGTGTGATTTTACTCAACCAATTTTTTGAATACTTGAACATTTTTATCCCCTATTTTATTTACTTTATTTTCTTATACACTTTTATATTATTATCATGTAAAATTCTTAACTCTGGTAAGCCATATTTTATTTGTGGTAATCTGCTTAATCCATAACCAAAAGCAAACCCTTGAACATCATCACTATACCCAACATTTTTAAATACATTCGGATGTACCATTCCACAACCACAAACTCTAATCCAACCAGATTGTTTACAAGTTCTACAACCTTCACCATTACAAACAGGACAAGACATATCTACAGCTGCACTTGGTTCCGTATATGGATAATAACATGGAACAAAACGTACATTTGTTTGCAATCCATATATATACTGAATACAATCAATAAGAGAACTTTTTAAATTTGCAAGTGAAATATCTTTTCCAACGACAAGTCCTTCCATTTGAAAAAACATAGGGGTATGTTGTGGATCTAACTCATCAACACGATATACAATTCCTGGACAAATAATTTTTATCGGTGGCTTATGCGTAAGCATATATCTAATTTGCATAGCAGAAGTATGACTTCTTAATAATTTATTTGGATATTCAATATAAAAAGTATCTTGCATTGATCTAGCGGGGTGATGTTCTGGCATATTAAGCATTTCACAATTATATTTATCAAGCTCAATTTCTGGACCATTTATAATATTAAAACCATTATTAACATAATAAGTTTCAAACTGTTTATAAATACGATTTAATGGATGCATAGCTCCATATTTTGGAAGTGGTTTTGAAAGTGTTAAATCTAATAAATTACAACTTTCTTTTTTAGCGCCAACTTTAGATTTTACATCATCAATTTTAGCTTTAAATTTTTCTCTAAAAGAATTTATTCTTATACCAAATTCACGTTTTTCATCGATAGTTAAATCTTTCATTCTGCTATTTAGTTCTTTGACATATAGCTTAAATTTCTTTTCTTTTTCGGAAACATTAGATTCATCAATGCTTTCAGTTAATAACGTTTCATCAATTTGGTTATTCATTATCTTCCTTTTATTTTCTAAAATCCGACACATAAAAAAATATAAACGATTTTAACATAATGATAAAAATTTTCGAATAGATATATAATATTTATTTATTGAAAACCTTTATAAATCCGCACATTTCTTATCAACTTATAAATTTTATATAAATACAATTGTTTTCAATTTTTATATTTACCCCAAAAGAAATTTAGGACAGGTACATTATCGCAAAAGAAATTTAGAACAGGCACTTTTTTTATAACCAATTTATAAAAATGTGTATCTCTCCAGAAATTTTCATTTCCCTAAAAAAAGTGTCCTAAAATTTGACAAACTCCCAAAATTTTTTCCTCTTTGTTGCAGGTTGAAAATCTGTAATAATATATTTTTGAAATTATTTTTTTACTTAAGGTCTTATGATAAAAACTGAAATAAAAAATCTTTTTTTATACCCAAAAATGCTCCTAAATTCATTAGTCACTCTTTTTACGACACCAAAACTTTTAATGTACACAATTATTCCATACATTATCGCCATATTCATTTTTACAAGTACTTTTTATCTTGGATTTGATAATCTTGAAAAAATCATAGGCTTTTTTACAAATGCTAACTCTGGGTTTCTCTATTATTTATTTTGGTTTATTTCATTTACTATTGTTTGCATTTTTACAAGTGCTATCTCTTTATTGGGAACAATTATATTAGGTGGTTTTTTTATAGATCTAATGCTTGAAAAAATACTAATTGAAAAAAATATTATTCATAAAGACGGAATCACACTAAAAGAAATGTTAAGGCAAAACATAAAAAGTATAGGAGCTGATATACTGATTGCAATAATTTTAACGCTTTGCTTCATTGTAGCTTTTTTCTTAAGTTTCTTTCCCCTTCTTTCATTTTTACCACTTCTTATTGCATCTTTTACACTAGGACTTGGGCTTATTGATAGGATAATGTCAATATCTTTATTAACCTCCAAAGAAAGATTAAGTTTTATAAAATCTCACAAAGTGAAAACATTATCTCTTGGAATATTTTTTACAATCGTTTTTTGCATTCCATTTGGAAGTATAATATTTATGCCTCCCGCTCTTATTATGACAGCAAATGTTTTATCTAACGATTTAACAAAACAAGAAATATCGCAATAAATTTCTAATTATTTTTTTGATAACTCAACAAGTTCATCTATAAATTGTTTAGTATCAGAAAATTCACGATACACTGAAACAAAACGAATATAGGCTACTTTATCAATCATTTTTAATTCATTCATGACTATAACACCAATTTCGAAACTTGGAATTTCTTTTGAAAAATTGGCATATAAATTATTTTCAACACGCTCAATCATCTCATCAATTTGTTCAATACTAATAGGACGCTTCCTACAAGCTATCAATATTCCGGAACGCAATTTCTCCCTATTAAATGCCTCTCGTCTAAAATCTTTTTTTACGACCATTGGTAATACTAATTCTATTTTTTCATATGTTGTAAAACGAAAACCACAATCTTGACACACCCTTCTTCTTCTAATAGCTTCATCGCTATCACTTCTTGAATCAATCACCGAAAGCCTTTCTGAACCACATCTAAAACATTTCATATATCTCTATAAAAAGAAAAATAAAATTAAACTTTTCATATTACTGTTTAATTTTGTAATCATATAAGGGATAAAGTCTTGAAAAACTTCTTACCTCTTCTCTAATACCACCTACATCTCTTCCTTCTTTAGACTCAACCAAAGCTCTATTTATAAGTTGAGCCACTTTTAACATCTGTGCCTCTCTCATTCCACGTGTTGTTAATGCAGGAGTTCCAATTCTAAGTCCACTACATAACGTTGGCGGAGTTGGATCATATGGAATAGTATTTTTATTTGCAGTTATTCCCACTTTATCAAGCCAATCTTGGGCATCTTTTCCAGTGATACCTTTTGATCTAAGATCTATAATAAACACATGAGAATCTGTTCCGCCAGAAACTATTTTGTACCCATCATTTTTAAGAGCATTTGCTAACGCCCTAGCATTATTTAAAACTTGAGCACCATATTGCTTAAACTCATCTGTCATTGCTTCCTTAAAGGCTACTGCTTTTGCAGCTATCGTATGCATATGCGGACCACCTTGAATTCCTGGAAATACAGATTTATTAAGAATATTTTCATATTGTTTCTTTGCTAAAATCAATCCGGAACGAGGCCCCCTTAAAGTTTTATGCGTAGTAGTAGTTACAACATCACAATAAGGAAAAGGCGAAGGATATACTCCTGCTACAATAAGCCCTGCATAATGAGCAATGTCTGCAAATAAAATCGCCCCAACCTCATCTGCAATCTCCCTAAACTTCTTAAAATCAATTACCCGAGAATAAGCAGACGCACCACATAAAATAAGTTTTGGCTTATTTTCCAAAGCTAATCTTCTAACTTCATCATAGTCAATAACCTCTGAATCCTTATCAACACCATAAGGAACTACATGGTAATAACGACCTGAAAGATTCACTTTTAAACCATGACTTAAATGCCCTCCATGATCTAACTTCATTCCTAGAAAAGTATCATTTGGCTCTAAAAAAGCATTAAAAACTTCTGCATTTGCTTGTGCCCCAGAATGAGGTTGAACATTTGCAAACTCTGCATTAAATAATTTTTTAGCTCTATCAATGGCTAATTGCTCTATTTTATCCATGAATTCACAACCGCCATAATACCTTTTTTCCGGAAGACCTTCTGCATACTTATTTGTAAGTATACTTCCACAAGCCTCTAAAATAGCATCATCCACAAAATTTTCACTGGGAATCAACTCTAGCCCTTCTTCTTGCCTTACAGTTTCATCTTGTATTAAATTAAAAATTTCAGGATCGATGTCTTTTAGATTTATTTGGCGTGTTGTCATATGAATTAACCTATAATTATTTACTCAAACACAAAAAATTAAAACGGTTCTTAATTTCTTAAGTACCGCTTTAAATTTCGTTAATAATCCTCATCAACTAAGCTTTTTTAGATTCGATGTAAGCTATAACATCATCAACTTTTTGAATTTTTTCTGCTTCTTCATCAGGAATTTCGATATCATATTCCTCTTCTAAAGCCATTATCAATTCAACAATATCCAATGAATCCGCACCTAAATCTTCTACAAATGAAGCCTCAGGAACTACGTCTTCAGCAGCAACACCTAATTGCTCAACAATAATTTCCTTAACACGTGATGTAATCTCTTCTGATGCCATCTTTATTCTATCTCCTAATATAAAACATCTTTCAAAAATAAATAAAAATATAAATTAATAAATTATAAATTAAGTTACTCTAAAAAAATGTTTTTGTTATAAAAACTTACATTTATCAAAAATTTATTTTCTATCAAAAATACTCTTCTAAGAAATGTAAAAAAAACACTCCCTGAAGAATAAATTTATAGATTATTTATTGCAATTGCTTAGTGATACAAAATAGCAACATCCCTAAATCCTTACAAAATAACCATCTGTTATCATTAAATAATTCCATTTTTTAGTTTAGAATGCCCATTCTAAACTAATTCTATTTCCTCAATGGTTGCTAAAACATCTTTAGTTTCGACAATCCTTAATAAATCATTCCATGGAATCTGTATTCCGACACCTTTTGGGATTAGCACAACCGAATGAAGTGGAATTCCACTAATATTTTCCTCTGTATCCGTATCCTTATCTAAAGCACTTGCAACTTCTATAACTTCTGCCAATAAACTATCTTGCATTTTTTCTTTGCTTCCCTCAGGAAGATATAATCCCCCATCTGTCATGTTACTTTTATCCTTAATAAGACTTACAACAATCCTCATCCCAAGAGGGCTAATTTTTCTTATTTTTTTTCCATGTCTCCAATCAGAATACTCTAGTGTTTTTTTATTTTTATTTTCGTTATCCAAAATTTTCTCCTCAAAAACAAAATAAGTAATGTTATAAAAATATTTTTTATAGTAGCATACTTAAGATTTGTTTTTAAAGGAGAAGTCATGAAAAAGTTATTGTTAATTTTATTGTTGAGCTTATCTGCTTGTGCGACAAGCACTCCTCAAGGAATAGTTTATACTGAAGTAAAACTACCTATAAATGTAACATCAAATGGACAAGCTTATGCAAGAACCGGCGTAGCTGAGTGTAAAAGCGTAATGGGACTTGTAGCATTTGGGGATTGCAGTATTGAAACTGCAAAGAAGCAAGGAGGAGTCTCAAAAGTTTATCATGTAGATTGGGAAGCAAGAAATATCTTAGGAATTCTTGGAGAATATCGCCTTATTGTGTATGGTGAATAAACAATTAAACAAGCTTACATAATTATGTAAGCTTGTTTAATCTATTAAAATAGCACTTATCTAGACACTTTAAATAATCATTCCCCACCATATAAATATTTTTTCGTATCCTGCGAAGGCAATCCGTGTGGAATTTCCGACTCTACTTGTTTTCTTAATACATCTATTTCTCTTTCTTTTTCAAAAGTATCTTGTTGATTATATCTTACTTTTTCTAAGAATTCTTTTCTTTGGTGTTCTTCACTATTGTTTTCGACAATTGCTCCTGTTATTCCACCAGCAACAAGTCCTATTGCAGCTCCTAAAAGTGCACTTTCACCCACATCACCATTACTAATTGCTGCACCAATAATTGCTCCTGTACCACCTCCAACTAAAGTTCCGGACAAAGCCCCCGTTCCAAAAGAATCGAACATAGAACCTAATGTCGTACAACCTGACATCACAAAAATCGATACTACTAGTAAAAACTTTCTCATAATATTTTTCCTAAAAAACTAGAACCAACAACGAATTTCTAGTCACTCTAATATTTAAAAATGCTTCATTGAAGTTTTGATAACTTTTGCATTTTACTATAAAATAACTTTTATGAAAGATTCTGTAAACCCATATGTTAATAAATTAAATGAACTTGATTCTTATATAATACCTTGTTATTACAACAAAATAACTGAAGAAGAAAAAAATACTTTACGCATTAAAGAAAAAAATTTTTCTACTGTTATCGTTGAAATATGCTCTGGCTCAGGGATGCACTTACTTACACTTGCTAAAAAATATCCAACAAGCTTAATTATAGGATTTGAGCTTAGATTTAAAAGAATTTTTATGACAGCCAAAAAAGCCTCAAATGAAAAATTACAGAACGTTATACTTATAAGAAATGATGCAAGAAACTTACACTTATGGTTAAAAGAGCAGTCTATATCTAAGATTTTTATAAATTTTCCAGACCCTTGGGAAAAAGATAAGTGGGAAAAACACAGAGTATTATCTCAAGAATTTTTTAAGACATTAGAAAAAATGCTTAATAAAAATGGAGAGTTTTTATATAAGACCGATCATTTAACTAGATTTTTAGAAGTAAATGAAATGATAAAAAAGAATAGTAATTTTAGTATTTCGGAATATACTGAAGATTTATATGATAGTCCTTATATTAAGGATAATATAAAAACGGAGTTTGAAGGGCTTTTTCTATCAAAAGGATTAAAGATTAATTATTTAAAATCCGTTTTAAAATAAACAATATAACAATGAGGAATAAATTTATGAAAAAATTTCTTGTATTTTTATTAGTCTTATTGTCTTTCTCATGCATTTCTTGCACAAAAGACGATGACAATAATAACTCTGGTGGTGACGATAATAATGTTACACATAACTCAGCATGTGAAGAATTAGGTATCTCTAAAAATTTTAAAATTATTGGAGGAACAACTTGTTCTACAGCAAAATCTCCAATTGTAGAAATTTTAGTAACAAACTCAACTGGTACAGGAATATGTTCTGGAACAATTATTAGTAGCAACACTGTACTTACAGCAGCACATTGTTTTGAAGATAACGTGACATCCATAAAAGTTATTGCTGGAGGAAAAACTTACGATGCAACAGGTTATGCAGTGCATTCTCAATATTTAAAAAATCCCTCTCCTTCATCTACCGCAATATATGATAGAAATGATCTTGGATTAGTACAAATAGGAAGTGCATTTGGCATCACTCCTATACCTGTGATAACTAGCAGATCACCATCTGTTGGAGAAAGTTTAATGGTTGCAGGATATGGGCAAGATGAAAGTGGAACAACTGAAGTATTAAAAGCAACTTATATGACTGTATCTGAAGTCTTTACTTCAGGTTTTGTATTGCCTTACGACACGACGCATACAAATGTTTGCTTTGGAGATTCTGGCGGACCTGCTTTTGGTTATGTAAATGGTGTACTTGGCGTTTTTGGCGTTACATCTTCAGGAACAGTAACAAATTGTCTTGAGGGAGATAAGACATTTTTTCCAAAAATTAGTTTTTCAGAAAATACAAGTTTTGTTGTAAATAATTCTGGTGCAAAAACTATTTAATATCACAAAATAAAAGACAAAATAAAATATACTTATTTTGTCTTTTACTTTTTTTAACTCACTCAATAATTCCTTTTGCACTATCAAAAACGAACTCTTTACCGCTTGAAGAATGCTTAGATTTAACGATAAATGAATCAATAGTAACTGTTACTGCTATAGCAACTCCTGCTGAAATAGCTTTGATACTTGGCAAGTTTAAACATGAAGCATCTTTACATGCAAAATATTTTTCATTATCAAGAAAATAAAGTTCCTCCGCTGTAGCGATATTTTTTAGATCTGAAAGTGCCCTAATATCAAATGCTTTCTTCCTGTAATCCTTATATGCAGGCACAGCAATGCTTGTTAAAATTAAAATAATACTCATTGTTATAAGTAACTCTAACAGAGTAAATCCATTTTTTATTTCTTGTTTCATATAAAAAGCTCCCATTTTAAAAAAATTTATGATACTTATTTCTATAATCGAAAATAACTTGCGGGAAAGCGTCAGTTCTGGTTTTTAAAAATCTTATAAAAATAGATTTTTTCTTTTTTCTATACAAGGTTCTAAAAATTTTCTTCTTATTTATAATATTCCGCGATATAAAAATTATTATTTATTTTTTAAGTATGTCTTATGAAAAAATTTTACTTTGTACTTATAAGCTTATGTTTGTTTTCTCAAAATGCTTTAGCTTCCGATACGCTACAATCATTAAAAAATAGAGAAAATGAAATATTAAATAATTTAAAAAATGTATCTTCAAAAAATATAAAACAAAAAAATTTGGTCAAACAAGAAAAGCTAAAAGAAAATGGAGAAATAATTTACACAACAAACTATAAAAAACGAAAATTGATACAAAGAAAATTATATAATACTTCAAAAGAAAAAAATAAAAATACAGAAAGCTCATACACAAACTTATCCGTAAATGACAACATTTCAGAACTTAGTAAAAACATTCAAAAAGCAAATGAGATATTAAAAAATTCAAAAGAAGATAGACCTCAAAAAACTATCAAGAAACAAATATACACCATTTCATATGATTATTTTGATGAAATAGCCCCAACAGATTCTTTTGTATATGTAACAAATGATGTTAGTCTTCACACACTTCCCTCCTTATCATCAAAGCTAATTTATTTAGTAAGAGCCAATACAAAATTAAAATTAGATAAAAATCATGGGGCATGGTATAGGGTAAAAAGTGCAGACAATAAGTATGGATGGATTTTAGGAGATTTATTATATTTTGGAACTCCAAATGAAGAATCAATGTTAAGAATTCGAGGAAAAGGATTTTAATATTTTTATAAATCGTTTAAGATATACAACATAAACAAGGAGAGGTGGCCGAGTGGTTTAAGACACACGCTTGGAAAGCGTGCATACGTTAATAGCGTATCGGGGGTTCAAATCCCCCTCTCTCCGCCATATTTTTTTATGATTATTTTACTAAAGCAATGAAGATTTTCTTTCGTAATTTAATTTTTCTGCAGAAAGCTTTACATTTGAAATATCATCACACACAGCATCTCCTGTTTCCACAGAATCTTTAATTACAGCATTTTTTAACGCTTGATAATTTACTATTCCTAGATGTTGATTTTCTGGTACAAAAATTTCACCACATGATTTACATTGTGCAACGATTACAATTCCCATGAATGTAACTTTTGAAAGGTCTGTTAAAAAATCATTATCATCTGAACCGCTTACTCCACAATGAGGACAAGTGATATTCTCTACAAAAGTTTCTGCAAGACCTCGTAATCTAAACTTAAGTGCCATTACTTTAAATCCTTTATTTCATTTCAAACAAATTATCAAGCATCAACAATTTAAACACTTCTTCTACGAACCCATGGACAGACAATACCGTCAACTTTCCTCCCCCCTCTTTTAGTGTCTTATTACAAATCAAAATTTTACCTATGCCATAACTATTGATAATTTCAACCTGCGACATATCAAGAGTAACGTATTTTTTATCTTTTTCTATCAAGCTATTAAATGCAATTCTTAAAGCTTCCCCGGCAGATTCAGTATCTAAATCTTCTGTAATTGTGATAACAGCTTCTCCGTTTGAAGCAATTTGAATTGGAAACTCTAAGTCCATATCTATAATCCATTTAAAAACAATCATAAGATACATCGGATAAAACAGTTACAAGCTAAAGTGGAATCATAAAGTTTTTAATTCTAATCAAAAAAATTTAATGTTTTAGTCGTCATTATCCGATAAAAAATGCATACATAAACTTATGTATTATATTGTATAAGATATCTAAATGACAGAATGTAATTTTTCACAAAACGATTTTAAAACAGAAACTGAAATTACAGTAGATTGGCGGGAAATTTTAACTTGGATAAACGATTTACCCCCGATGCCTAATGTAGCATCAAAAGTCATGAACTTATTAAATGATGTAAACGCAACTGCAAATCAACTAAGTGAATTATTAAAAAAAGATACTGCACTATCAAGTGGCATTTTAAAACTTGCCAATTCTTCTCTTTTTTCAAGGCAAAAAAAAATTACAACAATTAACCAAGCTGTAATGATAATAGGTTTTAAAGCACTAAAAGGAATTGTTATAGCTGCCACTATAAAACAAATGAATCAATCTATTAGTAATATACAAAAAATCATTTGGGAACACAGTATCGCTGTAGCAATGTTTGCTACCAATATTACAAAATTCTTAAAAAAGCCATATGTGGATGAAATATTTATGTATGGAATGCTTCATTCATTGGGACAGATTGTAATCTTAAATTACAAGGAAACTAAAGGAAAATTCCAAAAAGTTTTTGATTTAATAAAAAATGATAGTTGTACTTATTCTCAAGCAGAACAAAAAATTTTTGGATTTACACATCCCTTAATTGGGGCATTAGTCGCAAAAAAATGGAATTTTCCAGATGAAACTTGTCAAATAATTTTACATTATGCAGATTCATTAGAAAAATTACAAAACGATAATGAACAAAATGAAAAGACATTAATTTTAAGATTAGCACATATTCTATCTTGCGAACTAAACATAGGCATACCAACTGGATATCCAAAATCATCAAATGATATAAACTCAATAGCTTTAAATATCGGATTTAACAAAGACTCATTAAATGAAGATATCAAAACTCTTTTAGAAAATACTCAAAATCAATTTATACAAGAAGAAAGCTTATATTAAAACTCCCCGTCTTCTTTTTCTAACTCTTTATCGACATCATCCTTTGTCCACAAAGAATGTCTTGTAGAATATTTTGGATCATCAAAAATAACTTGTATGCCTTTTCTATTTCTTAAATTGATAAACAATGGAGCTTTTAAATTTGCAGTTGTCTGACTTAAATCTTTTCTTACAGTTACAATAATCAAAATTGCATATTCATCATCTTCTTTAAAATCACAAATAGGATCATTTAAGGGAGGAGTTAATGAGTACTCTGCACCAAACTCATACCCATCAATAACAACAAATGCTAATGACGGATCTGTAGCACTATGAAGCCAAGAAAACGGAGCCTTATGCTCAAGCATTACAAACTCTGTACTCTTTGGAAAACCTATAAGACCAGAAGGGAAATAAATTAAACTATCCTTTGGAACTGTCAACTCTCCAAACCTAGAACTACTTATAACAATTTCTTCACTATTTTCGTACATATCTATTCCTGCAACAAAAATTATTTTTTATGTGCCACTAATTTACTACTATTGGTAACAAGCTTTTTATTATCACCCTTATCACTAATGTACTCTTCCAACACTGATAAATCCTGCTCAGATGATGAAGAAAAACTTGCTGCAATTTTATTTTCTTCTAAAATTTGTAAATAAATTTCTTCTCTATAAATTTTATACTGAGACGGAGCCTCTATTCCGATTCTTGCCTGACTCCCCTTAGAATCAAGGACAGTCACCTTTATTTGATCACCGATAAAGATGCTCTCGCCTGCTTTTCTTGTTAATATAAGCATTTTGCCTTCCTTGGCTAAAAAACAAAAAGTAAAAAACTCTTTTTATAATAAAAAAAATCAACCTGTTAAAGAATATAAAAGTTTTATATTTTTGACAATAGGACTTTTTAATTTTATCAACTGATACAAAGTAAGAAAATTATTTCTATAGACCTGCTGTAATATTTTTAATATAAATTAAACTATGAAAAGTTTTAAAAATTTTATTATATTTTTTGTTTGCACATTCATAATTTTATTAATCTCATATCGACTACTTGATATGAATAGATTTTATTCTGTTGAACTCTGGGGGTTATCTCATCAAGACATAAGCTCTGTGTTTGTTTGTGACTTTAATAACTTATTTATGCTACCTAGACTAACCGACATGGTCGCTAGCACACGAGAAGATAGTTTTATTTTTACAAGCACATCAAAGCTTTTATATAATAATATAAATCCTAGAATTACCCATCGATTGATATATATCAGTTGTCTTGGGTTATCAATTATATTTTTTGCAATTCTTCTTTTAAGATTAAAAATTAATTTCCAATTATCTTTATTTGCCATAATTTTTTTAAGTTTTTCTCCCTATTTTTTATCGTATTTTTTTGAATACAAAACTACTGTCACATCTATTGCTTGGAGTAGCTTTTTATATTTAATAATTACTAATTTATATTTTGCAATTCACAAAGAAAAAAAATTTCTTGCTTATTTTTATTCTATTATAATTCCATTTATTTTGTTTAATATCGGATATGAAGTTTTTTGTATCTCTAGGCCCATAAGTATTTTTATCTTTGGATTTTTATTAATTTATTTTTGTATCTATTTTAGACAATATTTATTTCCTTATTTATCGGGAAGCATATTATCAATTTTTGTTTTAAAAATAATGCATCCAAATGTTCAGGCAAATTTAAGTTTATTTATTGCTCGTGGTGAAGGAATATCTAGAGAGTTAGAGAAAGAGAGTTTTAAAACATCATGGGAAATAATAAAAAACAGATTAAGTGAATTACATTTCTTATTTCATTTTCCTAAATATGACCAATATATTTCAGAAATGCCAATAAATACCGCTTGCTTAGATGTTTTTATATTATTATTTATTTGTCTTGTTTTGTTTATTTTTTTATTTTTTAAGAACAAGAAAAAATTAAAAATAACCATAAAGGAAAATTTATTTTTTTATAGTTTTTTATTATCTATATCTTGTGTGGCGTTTATTATCCCACTTTTTTCAAGCACATACATACGAGGTCATAGGCTTGCAACTTTTTATTTTACTTTTTTTATATTTATAATTTTTTCATTAAATTCATTTTTAAATATGTTTAATAAACAAGCATTACTTTTTAGTAAAATAATAATTTCTATGTTTACCATTTATTGGGCTTATTTTGGTGTAAGTACATTTTTAAAATATGATTTTAACCAAAACACAGACGTTTCAGGGACTTTACTTTTAGAATCAATCAATAAAATTCAGAATGACACAAAGGATATAGAAAAAATAAGATCTCTTACAATCTGTGATGATAGAAACAAGCATGAGCCACTATTTATGCCAAGCTGGGCAGGAGTGTTATATATAACAGGATTAGCTTGTAAAACAGAACAAAAACCATTTACTTTTATTTTAGATGGCCCTTGTAATTGCCCAAAAGAAAAAGGAAGCATTTGTTTAACTAGAGAAAATGAAAAGCTAATAACCTTACAACGATTTTGATATCTTTTAATTAAAAAATCTGAAAAAAAATTGCAGATCTTCTTCTTAATCATGGATATCATAAATAATTTATGGAAAGTTTAGGCTAAAGGTAATATTTTTCTACTTCTTTTTGGAGCAAACTTCTTTTTGTTTTACAAGAATATTCATCTCCCGACAAATCAGCCATAACAATTGCATAGATATTTTTTAAAAAGTCTTCATAGATTTTTACAGAATCACCAGAAGCAATTACTTTCCAATCATCATTACACAAAGAAGCCCTACAATATATTCTATAATACAACGATTCTACGTCATTTGCACTTTTCTTTAATGAATTTAAATCAAAATAATTTAACTTTGTTGAATAAAATTTTTGTTGAAAATCTTCAATGATAGAAAAAATACAATTAGAATATTCTTTTGTCACAGACATCATTTTCTTTGTAGATTTTTCATCCCAATTTTTTACTACTTGATCATGACAACTTTTTACTTTTAAAGGGACTGTTTCAATAAAATTTCCTTCTTTTGTCCAGCTACACTTTACTGAATTTAACAGCATTTTGTTTTTATCTTGTCTTTTAAAATGAGTTGATTTTTCACCTCTTACATTATCACTAATAAAACACGCTGAAAACGTCATCAAACATAAAAGAAAAGTATATTTTAAATAATTGTAATGACTCATAACTCCCTTTTTTGTTAAAACCTTAACTACATTTTATAATTAGTTTTTAATTTTATTGCTCTATTTGCTTCTATCTTTTGCTCTCTTTCTTGAATAGTATGTCTTTTATCAGAAAGATTTTTACCTCTTGCTAGCACGATATCAACTTTTGCAAATCCATTTTTAAGATAAATTTTTGAAGGCACAAGCGTTAATCCTTTTTGCTCCACTTTTGATACCAGCTTTAATATTTCTTTTTTGTGCATTAAAAGTTTACGATTCCTAGTTGCGTCATATCTTGAATCATTACTATGAGAATATTCATTAATATGAGCCTGAAGTAAAAATAATTCTCCAGCTATCGGACGAATATAAGATTCTTTTAAGCTGATTTTCCCCTCTCTTAAAGATTTTATTTCCGCACCATTAAGTACAAGACCAGCTTCAAAATGTTCTAGAATTTCATAATTAAAAAATGCTTTTTTATTTTCAGCAACAATTTTTATTGAACCATGTGTAGTTTCTGCCATACAAAAAAATATTATAAAGTATAATTTATTAAAAATAAAGAAGCGACACAAAAAGGAGAAAAACGATAAATTCAACCAAGAAAGCCGACAGAAAAAAGAAAGCCGACAGAAAAAAGAAAGCCGACAGAAAAAAGAAAGCCGACAAAGAGACTTGAACTCCCAACCTACTGATTACAAATCAGTTGCTCTACCAATTGAGCTATGTCGGCAAAAATGATTAACAACTAATAATTATATAAAAAAATAATACCAAGCACAATATTTTAAATTATAAAATTGGCGAGGATTGGATTTGAACCAATGTAGACGTTAATCAACGGATTTACAGTCCGTCCCCATTAACCACTCGGGCACCTCGCCACAAAAATAAAATCATCTAATAACTATTATACTACAGCCCCAAACTTTTATCTTAGCAAAACCAGCAGCAACGCTAACAAAGAAGCCAAGTAAAAAATTAAGCAATAAACCCAAATCTTAGTTTTTTATCTTGGCGAAAATTTAATCAAAAGCCAAGTAAAAAACTATGCAATAAATAAGCGGGAGACGAGGCTCGAACTCGCGACCTCCAGCTTGGAAGGCTGATGCTCTACCAATTGAGCTACTCCCGCAAACACTTGTATAATATTCCACAAAATAGAAAAAAAGCCAATAGATATAAGCAAAAAAAATAATATTAGTATCTAATTTTAAAAAATTATGATAAAAATTTTTTTGATTTTGAAACTTAAGACTCACCCAAATAGTCATACAAACTATATGAAAAATAATGTTTTTGAAAGTGACAACTTAGGAATATCTATTTTTAAAATGACTTTTCCGGCAATATTAAGTAGTCTTGTCACAGTTATTTATAATTTAACTGATATATTTTTTATTGGCTTGACAGGAGATCCCTGTCAAGCCGCGGCCATTGCCCTATCAACTCCAATTTTTTTAATTTTGCCGGCAATCGGAGGAATTTTTGGAATGGGTGGCGGGCCATTAATTTCTAGATTATTAGGTAAAAAAAATTTTCGTTCAATAAAA
>CAZHFA010000006.1:15634-22529 GCA_964531865.1 uncultured Bdellovibrionales bacterium | reverse complement strand
GAAAAAACAATAGAAAGGTTAAAAAAAACTTCTTCTTTTCCCTCCTTTTTCTATCTTAAAATTCCCTTATTTTTTCCCCATTGAAAACTTTTTTTCTTCACCACGAACAAGACGTTTTATGTTGTCTTTATGACGATAAATTATTAAAAACGACAAACCCATTAAATTATAAATACTAGAATCGTTTATTGAATAAAGAAAATTAAAAAATATTGGCATTGAAAATGCTGCAGTTATTGATGATATCGATACAATACGAGAGCAATAAAATGTTAAAACAAAAACTAATAAAGCAAGCAATGCCACACGATAATCAATCATAAGTAGAGCTCCAAAAGCTGTGGCAACACCTTTTCCTCCTTTTAATTTTGGAAGAGAAAAACAATGCCCAAGTGTTGTTATAAAAGCAACGCGTGTCAAAAATGTAAGATCATTTAAAATAAAAGATGCTATAAAAATTCCTAATGCTCCCTTACCGACATCTCCTAATAAAGCTAAAATTCCAGCTTTTTTCCCAAGAGTCCTTGCTACGTTTGTAGCACCAATATTTCCGCTTCCTGTATTTTTTATATCTACACCATATATTTTTGCAATTAAAATTCCCGTAGGAAATGCTCCTAGGAAATAAAAAGGAATTAAAATTAAAAAATCAAAAATATTTTCCATAATATTTATTTTTCTCCTCTTAGAGTTGATATAGCTTGTTTTCTATCTTTTGCTTTAAAAATATATGTACCTGATACTAAAACATTTGCTCCTGCATTTATACAAAGTTTTGATGTCTTGTCATCAATTCCTCCATCAACTTCTATGAAACAATCTAAAGATAATTTTTTTATCATTTTTTTTAAAGTAGAAATTTTATCTATAGAGTTAGATAAAAATGCTTGTCCTCCAAAACCAGGATTTACAGACATAATTAAAACTAAATCGATAAAAGGTAAAAATTTTTCTATCTCATTTGGCAAAGTTTCAGGCTTAATTGAAAGTCCTACTTTTATTTTAAAAGATTTTATAAAATCTATAGCTTGCATAAGATCTTTTTCATCTTTAAAGCTTTCTTTATGAAGAGTAATTAAGTTTGCTCCTGCACTTTGAAAAGCACGAATTTGATTTGCTGGGTTTGCAATCATTAAATGAACATCTAAAAAAACATCAGTAAAACTTCTTAATGCTTTTACAATATTATCTCCAAATGTTATTGGAGGAACAAAAGTTCCATCCATAATATCAACATGAATCCAATCTGCTTTACTTGAAATTACAGACTCAATATCTTCCTTAAAATTACAAAGATTTGCAGACAAGATAGAAGGAGAAATTAAAATTTTATTCATGATATTTTTTAAAAATAAGTGAAGTATTTATTCCACCAAACGCAAAATTATTACTCATGATATACATATTATCCATATTTCGTCCACTTCCTTTTATATAATCTAAATCGCCACATTGTGGGTCGATATTATTAAGATTTAATGTCGGAGCATACCAATTATTATTCATCATTAAAATACTTAAAATAGCTTCAATGCCTCCGCAAGCTCCAAGAGAATGCCCAATATAACTTTTTAAAGAGCTTATTGGTATTAGGCGATTAAAAACATGTCGCGTAGCATTACTTTCTGCAATATCACCTTGCGTTGTTGCTGTTCCATGTGCATTTACATATCCTATTTCATCACTTGAAATTTTTGCATTTTCTAAAGCCAAAATTAACGCATTTTTCATTGTTTCTTGATTAGGCTGCGTTATATGAGTCCCATCAGTGTTTGTTCCAAAACCTACAACTTCTGCTAAAATTTTAGCATTTCTTTTTTTTGCATGCTCCAATTCTTCTAAAACTAATGTTCCTGCCCCTTCTCCAATTACTAAGCCATCTCTATCTTTATCAAAAGGAGTTGGGGTTGATTGTGGAGAATCATTTTTTACGCTTGTTGCAAAAAGAGTATCAAATATTGCGACTTGAGTTGCACTAAACTCCTCTGCACCTCCAACAATCATTACATCTTGAATTCCATATTTTATATTTTCAAATCCAATTCCTATAGATAAACTTCCAGAAGTGCACGCTGTACCTGATGGAATCAATCGTCCTGTAGTTTTAAAATACATTGAAATATTTACAGCAGTTGTTTGAGGCACCATTTTTGTATATGTGGCAGATGTAATATTTTTTACTTCTAAATTTTTCATCATTGAATAAAAATCTAGCACTGTTTCGATAGAACCAGAAGATGATCCATAAGAAATTCCTGTACGACCATTTTTTATGATTTCATCTCCTAAAAGGTTAGCATCTTCTAACGCTTTTTTAGCAGAATATGTTGCCATGGCAGACACTGGCCCCATTGTCCTTGATTCTTTTCTTGTAAAAAAATTGTGTAAATCAAAATCTTTTACGCGACATGATAATTTTGAACGTAATCCATTATATTTTTCTAACTCTTCATCATAAGAAATAAGATTCTTTAAAATTTTTAATCTTTCAAATGCTTCATTAGGAGTATTTCCTAACGCACTTACTAATCCCATACCTGTAATTACAACACGATGCATAAAATTCCTTTTTTTAAATCATTCCTCCATTTACGGAAATTACTTGTCTTGTTATATATCCTGCATCTTCAGATAAAAGATAATTTACAAGACTTGCTACTTCTTTTCCCGTTCCCATTCTTTTTTCTGGAATTATTTTTTTTATTTCTTCTATTGGTAAATCTTTTGTCATATCACTTTCGATAATCCCTGGAGCAATGCAATTTACAGTGATTTTATGTTTTGCAAGTTCTAAAGCTAAGGCTTTTGATGCACCGATAATTCCTGCTTTTGAAGCACTATAATTTACTTGTCCTCTATTTCCGACAAGTCCTGAAATCGATGATAAGCTAATAATTCTTCCTTCTTGATGGCTGGATATCATGGGCATAATTATAGGGTGAATTACATTATAAAATCCATCTAAGTTTGTCCTTAAAACATTATCCCAAGAGTCTTCTGATAATAAAGGAAATGGGGCATCATCACAAATTCCGGCGTTGCAGACAACTCCATAGTAGATTCCATGTTTTTCTATATCTAATAGTAATTTTTCTTTTGTTTCTTCTCTGTCTTTTATGTTAAATGAAATAACTCTTCCTACTCCACCTTGTTCATTTATTTCTTGTAATACATTAAAAGCAAGCTCTTTGTTTTTATTATAGTGAAGGACAACTTCATAAGTATTTTTAGATAAATAATATGCTATTTCTTTTCCTATTCCTCTACTTGCACCTGTAATTAAAACACTTTTCATCTTTTTAATTTTCCATTGAGGTTAAAAATTTATTTAAATTTAAAGGTCTATATGCATTTAGTATAGCTTCTTGGCAAAATTTTTCTTCATCATCAAAAATTTTACATTCAAATGATGCAATTTCTTCTTCAAAAAGAATTTCTTTTACTTCTATGGTGTAAGACCTATTAAGTGAGAATACATTGATAAAATTTTTAAAATTTCTTGTTCCCATAATAAAACCGATGCGTGGATCTTTTTTTCTTGGGGAAGATAAATCATAAATTCCAGAAAAACACCCAATAGATTGTGCCATATATTCTAAGCCTATATAACTTGGAACTCCATTTATCGTTGTATCAAAGAAAACATCGGATTTATTTATTAAAACATTTGCTACTAAAAATTTATCTTCTATTGAATAGTTTAGAACATTAGAAATAAGAACCATTGGTGGTTTATGTGGTAATAAATTTTTGGGCAATAAAATATGATTATCTTGCATATACTATACTTCTCCGACAATGAGTGTAGCATTACTTCCCCCAAATGCAAAAGAGTTGCTAAGTGCAATCGAGATTTTTTTTCTAGTAAATGGCTTTATTAAATTTATTGGTGAAAGTTCTAAGTCTAACTCTCCATCAAAAATATGTGGAATAAGGAGGGGAGATAGATCTTTGTTGGATATCAAAAGATAACAAAGAGCTAATTCAACAGCTCCACTTCCTCCTAAAATATGCCCTGTTAAAGGTTTAGAAGATGAACAAGGGACAGTATCTTTAAAAATGGAATAAATTGCTTTACTTTCCATTAGATCATTATAAATAGTACCTGTTCCATGAAGATTTATATAATCAATATCAC
This sequence comes from uncultured Bdellovibrionales bacterium, assembly GCA_964531865.1. Taxonomy (GTDB): domain Bacteria; phylum Bdellovibrionota_C; class UBA2361; order UBA2361; family CAKMMH01; genus CAZHFA01. The sequence continues at coordinate 18,391 of CAZHFA010000006.1, read as the reverse complement.
TAGGATTAAGGTTTTCATTTTTTAATGCTTTTAATATGGAGTCCTTTGCCCCCTCTCCTGAAGGCTCTGGTTTTGTTAAATGATAAGCATCTGAAGATTCTCCAGCACCAAGAAGTTGAATTCCATTTTTGTCTTTTTCCATGATAAATAATGCAACGCCTTCGCCTAAATTTATTCCAGTTCTATTTTTACTAAATGGGTTTGTTAAATCCTCACTTAGAGCCTCAAGAGATGCAAAACCATTTAATGCAAAGCTACAAAATGAATCAACTCCTCCGACGATAACAGCATCGCAGATATCATTTGCAATTAAATTTTTTGCTGAAATAAAGGCTTTTGCACTTGAAGAACAAGCTGTCGATATCGTATATGAAGGGCCAGAGAGCTTTAAGGTGTATTTCAAAAAATCGCTTGGAAGCCCTAGTTCAAAATGAGATATTGAAAAATTTTTTGGAATTTTTTTCTCCTTCAACCATTTATTTATATTTTGTTGTGCTTCTTGTACCCCAGTATTACTAGAACCAAGAACAATTCCTATTCTTGATGGTTTGTAATTATATTTTAACTCTATAATATTTTCTTTTATTTGTTCCAGAGAGGCTAGTAAGAGTTGATTGCATCTAGTGTTAAATTTATTTTCTAAAATTTTAGGTAATTTATGTTTTACTTCTCCAAAAAAAGTCGTGTGATATGGAACACAATCTTTCTTTTTTATCATTCCATTAATGTTTCCAATAGTTGCATTATTTAATATCTCTTTTTTGTCATTACCTAAAGCACATAAAACGCCCAAAGCTGTTAGTGAAAAATTCATTGAACCCTCATTATGTTGTATGAATAATTTCTTAATAGATTATTAAATTGGATGTTTGAAATTAAATGATTGTTTGCATCGTAAGAAATAGAAACAATTGGCATCTCTTCAAAAAAAACAGTACGAACATTATCACTTTCTATAATTTTATATGGGATAGGAATGTTGTTTTTTAAATCATTTATTGGAAGATAAATTAAGCATAAATCCATAATAATGTATTGTGGGTTTTTCTTTATTTCATTTACGTTAGAGTCTATTTTAAAAGAACCATCTTTATTTAATGAAATTGAAAATAATCTTGAAATAGGGGTTAAAGCCACTAATTGCAATGAATTTTCATCTATCTTTAAAACACCATCAAGTAAAAAAGTTTTTCCTTGATAATCGCCTTGAATTTTATGAAGTATTACTCCTTGATTTTTAATTAAAGATTGGAAAAATGGGGCTAGTAAAACTGGAACATTATTTGTAAGATATACTTTAGAGTTGTTCATTGTTAATTCATTTTTATCAAGTTTTTGATTTCCGATGTATTGCGAACAACTAGAGAAAATAAAAAATAAAATGAGAAATAATTTAAATGCCATATCGTACATTTTACAAAAGAAAGCGTATAGATGGAAGTATAAATTGTATTTAAATAGTAATTGAAAAGTATTTTTTATGAACAATGATAAAATTTTTTATTTACATAATATATGTTTAGTGGAAGATGAATCTTTGGTTAGTTTAGATTATTCATTTATTCCGGCTTCTTTTAAAAGAAGAATGTCTAAGATAGAAAAATTATCGTTGTTTTTAGCAAAGGAATCTTCTAAAAACTTATCTCAAAATGTTCCTTCAGTTTTTGTATCTAGATTTGGAGAATGGAATAAAACTATTGAGCTTATGAAAGAGTTTTATGAAGACAGGGAATTGTCTCCACAAGGTTTTAGTACATCAGTTCATAATGCAAGTGCAGGTTTTTTTTCAATAATATTTAACAATAAAGAAAGTTATACTGCTATAGCAGGAGGAAAAGATTCAATTGAAAATGGAATATTAGAGTCTTATTGTATGAATACGCCAAATTTATTTGTGTTTTCAGAAGAGGAAACGCCTGAATTTTATAAGGATGTTGCTCCACGTGTAAAAACTTTTGGATTCTCTTTTTTTATTTCAAAAAAGGAATCTGATTTTAAAATTGTTGTAAAAAATACAACTAATGATTGTAGAGAAGATGGGGATGTCTTAACAGATATGTTTTTGTTTTTAAAAAAAGAAAAACAAAAAATCAATTTTAATAATTATTTTTTAGAAAAAATAACATCATGATTATTTTTCGTTCAATATTAACTATATTTTGTTTTTGTATATTTGGTATTGGTGGTTTTTTTATTGGAATATTTTTTACTGTATATTCATTGCTTTTTAAAAAAGATAATCGGGAATTGTTTTGTAAGATAATACATTATTCATGGAAAATGTTTGTTAGATTGATGGAGGGATTATATTTAATAAAAATTGATAGAAGTGAAATAAAAAAGTTAGAGAAAGTTGAAGGGACAATAATTATTGCTAATCATCCATCTTTAATTGATGTTGTGCTTTTAGTATCATTTTTCCCAAGGACATTGTGCGTTGTAAAAGGAAAACTAGAGCATAATTTTTTTATAAAAAAAATTATAAAATCTCTTTATATTGCAAATAATGAAAATATTGAGGAGTTCTTAAAAGATACAAATACTGCTCTTAACCAAGGGTTTAATATTATTATTTTTCCTGAAGGAACAAGGTCTGATTATAAAAAATCTCCTACTTTTCAAAGAGGGTTTGCACAAGTTGCCATAAGATCCAATGCTTCGATATTACCTATAAAAATTGCGAGTATTCCTAAAGTATTAGGAAAAAAACAAAAATGGTTTGTAGCCAATTCAAAGAGGTCAAAATATAGTTTTCAA
>CAZHFA010000006.1:11481-15624 GCA_964531865.1 uncultured Bdellovibrionales bacterium | reverse complement strand
CTAAAAAAGCAAAAGAAGAGTTGTTTTGATATTTTGTGTTATTTATGATACCTTTCTTGCGGTGTTTTTGTGTGATTTTTTTTTATTTAGAGGTTAAGTGATATGAAAAAAATAATAATTTGTTTTATATTAGTTTTTAGTTTTGTTGCTTGTGGAACGGAAAAAATGAATCTTCCGACTCCAGAGGTTCAAGAGGCAAAAAATATAGTGGGACATTGTTCTAATGCTGATGGTGGTTTTTTATTGTTTGGTTGTATTCCTATTTATAATAATGGGAGATTGGAAAGAGCTTATAACAAGTGTATGAGTTCTATTGATGCAGAAAGCCTTACAAATATTACTGTGATAGATCGTTGGTTTTGGACTCCTCTTGGAAATGGTTTTATTAGTGTTGTTGAAGGTGATGGCGTAAGAGAAAGATAATAAGAAATTGTTTATAAAGAAAGAAGTTATGAATAGGCTAAGTTTAGAATCAGAAATTAAAGAAATTATAATAACAGCACTTAACATAGAAGATATTAAGCCTGAAGATATAGATTCAAATGCACCACTTTTTGGTGAAGGCTTAGGACTGGATTCAATAGATGCGTTAGAGTTAGGAATGGCATTAAAGAAAAAATATAATGTTACATTTAAATCTGAACAGAAAAATAATAAAAAATATTTTTATTCTGTTAAGTCTTTAGCTGATTATATAGTAGAAAATACTGGAATTGTTTTTGATTAAATGATAGGAGCTTTTTATGACTTCTTTTACAAGAGATGAAATTTTAAATAAAATAAAAGATGTATTAGTTGATGATTTTGAGTGTGATAGGAATAGGCTGACGGAAGATGTAAATTTATTTTCAGACCTTGATTTAGATAGTATTGATGCGGTTGATTTAATAGTTCGGGTGCAAGAGTTCATAAATAAAAAAGTGGATCCAAATAGCTTTAAACAAATAAGGACATTAGGAGATGTTGTTAATGTCATAGAGAAGTTATCATCAGATGATAAGTAAAATAAGTAAAATTATTTTTTGTATTTTTATAATTGTTTATCCTTTTTTAATATTTTTAGCACTTAAAAGTGGTATTTCTCCAAGGTTTATTTCAATTTTTTTTGTAATTATTCTTTTTTCATTTTTATTAAAAGAAAATCAAAAGAAGATTGTTATACCTTTAACAATTTTAATTTTATTAACTTGGATTTTTAACAAGATAATTTTTTTAAAGTTTTATCCGGTTATTATGAATATTTCTTTGTTTACAATCTTTTTTATGTCATTAAGAGGAACACCAATTGCTGAGAGTGTAGCCGTTAAAAGGGGGGTTGTGTTAGATCCTTCTAAAAAAGCTTATGTAAGAAAAGTTACGAAAGCATGGGTATACTTTTTTATTTTTAATGGAATAGTTTCTTTTGTTTCTATTTATTCGTCGATGTCTTTTTGGACATTTTATAATGGATTTTTATCATATATTTTAATTGGCATGATGTTTGTTGGAGAGTATGTAGTTAGAAGATCGGTTTTTAAGTAATAGTAATTTATTTTTTTATAAGAAGTATTTATGAAAATCTATTTTATAAGAATCTTCTAATGGCATTTTTTTATAATAAATGCCATAATAAAAAAAGTGATTTATTTTTTGATAAAAGAGAAAAAGCTTGATAGATGTTTCTAAAATTTTTACAGAATTAGATGATAATAGAGTGATTTCCTCTTTAAAAGGAAAAAGCATAATCACTTTTGGAGACTTTAAAACTGAGGTCTCAAAATATGCAACCTTTTTTAATGAATTTAAAGAAAAAGCAATAATTTTATATGTAGAAGATGATTTATTTTTATTTTCAATTTGTTTTTTTGCTTTGTTACAAGTAAAAAAAGAGGTTATTTTGCCTCAAAACTTTCAAAAAGAAAGTTTTGAAAATTTTGAAAACATATCTAATGTTTTAATAACAAACATAGAAAATTTAAATAATAAAAAATTTACTATTGTTAAAATACCTATAGATTTGCCATGTGTAGCATTTAATTTTATAGATATGAACCATGAGTTTGTTTCTTTTTTTACTTCAGGAAGTACCAGTACACCTAAAAAAATAAAAAAAGAATTTAAAACACTTTCTTTAGAAATTAAAAACATTTGTAATACACAAAAAAACTTATTAGAAAAAGAATATGCAATTGTTGGTTCAGTTGCCATTCATCATATTTATGGCATGCTTTGGCGTCTTTTATTTCCGCTTGCAACGCATAAAATAATTGATTTTGATCTTGTTTATTCCCCTGAAAGTTTATGCCAAAAACAAGAAGATTATGAAAATTTGTTATTTGTTACGACGCCGTCGTTTTTAGAAAAAATATTAAAATATAAAGAACAGTATAATTTTAAAAACAATATCCTTCGTATTTATACATCAGGAAGCTTGCTAAAAGAAGATATATCAATGGGGACTTTCGATTTATTTAAAGTTTCTCCATATGAAATTTTTGGAAGTACTGAAACTGGAGGAGTCGCCTCAAGACAACAAAAAAACGGACAACTTTTCCATATTTTTCCACCTGTAGAAGTTTTAGTCGATAATGAAAATAAAATAAAAATAATTTCTGATTTTGCGTTTCAAAAGCCTTATCAAATGCAAGATGAAATTGTTTTAAATGATGATAGAACTTTTTTGCTAAAAGGGCGTACTGATAGACTGATAAAAATAGCAGAAAAAAGAGTTTCTCTTCCAGAGCTTGAAAAGAAATATGAATCTTTTCCTTTTGTTCAAAAATGTTTTTGCCTAGATATTGGTGATAAAAATCCTGTATTAGGGGCCCTTATTGTACTTTCAAGTGAAGGTAAAACTTTTTTAAAAGCACATTCAAAATTAGAGCTTTTAACAACAATTCATGAATATTTATTAAATTTTTTTAGTGGTGGAAGTATTCCTAAAAAGACACGTTTTGTGTATGAAATTCCAATGAACACTCAAGGAAAAATTTTAGTAAATGATATAAAAAAAATATTTTTAAATAATATTGCTGAGCCTGTAATTGAAGATGTTAATTTTAGTGGTGATTCTTTTTTAGCTAAACTTACATTTATTAAGGATTCAATATATTTTAATGGGCATTTTCCTAGTTTTAAAATCTTGCCTGGAGTTGTTCAAGTTCATTTTGTTTCATATTTTTTGAAAAAATTTTTTAGAATAAATGAAATTGATTTTGATATTAAAAAATTAAAATTTTTACACATTATTGTTCCAAATGAAGAAATATTTATAAAAATAATAAAAAAAAGCGAAAGTAATTTTTGTTTTGAGTATATGAAAGATAATAAAATTTATTCTTCAGGAATAATTGTAATAAAAAGTAAAGAATAAAAGATATGAATGAGTTTAATCCAGTAATTTTAATTCCGTTTTATAATCATTTTATTCAATTTAAAGATTTTTTACCTCATATTTTAATATATAAAATTCAAATTTTAGTGATTGATGATGGAAGCAAAAATGATGAATCTCAAAATCTAAAAAATCTTTGTGATGAAAATAAAGTTTTTTATTTTCGTATTGATAAAAACAGTGGAAAAGGCGGAGCGGTCTTAACTGGATTTAAAATTGCTAAAGAAAAAGGTTTTTCTCATGTACTTCAAATAGATGCTGATGGACAGCATGATGTAAAGGATATTGAAAAATTTCTAAAGATATCAAAAGAAAATCAGGATGCAATTATAAATGGAGTTCCTGTTTGTGATTCATCGCAACCGTTAGTAAGAAAGTTTGGGCATAAAGTAGCAAACTTTTGGATTATGCTTGAAACTCATTCTTTTGCCATAAAAGATGCAATGTGTGGATTTAGAGTTTATCCTTTAAAGCATATTGAAGCATTTTCTAAAGTTTGTTTTTTAAGAATGGGTTTTGATATTGAAATTATGGTGAAAGCTTATTGGCAAAAAATTTTAATAATAAATGTTGATACTAAAGTTTCGTATGTTGGAAAACAAATTTCACATTTTAATGTAATAAAAGATAATTTTAAATTGTGCTGTTTACATGCATATTTATGTGTGATGGGTGTATTTAAAAAATTAAAAAGTATTTTAATTGATATTTTCTAGCTAAAAATGCGAATGATGTAGATGTGACATAATAAAATAAATAAAAACAATTCC
>CAZHFA010000006.1:4378-11471 GCA_964531865.1 uncultured Bdellovibrionales bacterium | reverse complement strand
ACAAAGAATGAAAAAGTTTTTCCCGTAGTGAATGAGATTTCTTTATTTCAGGGACTAAATCGACAGCACTAATGTAAATAAAAACTCCTGCCGTAAAAGGAATTAAAACATTAACAAGCTCTTTTGAATCAAAAATATAAACTAAAAACGCTCCAACAAAAAAAGAAAATTGAGAAAATAAATTCACTAAAAATGATTTTTTCTTTGAAAAACCAGAATGAATTAAAATTCCGACATCTCCAATTTCTTGTGGAAGTTCATGTAAAAAAGTTGACAGTGTAGCCATAAATCCAAGAGTGGGGGAAATCATAAATGTAGCTGCAATTGTCGCTCCATCAATTGAATTATGAATAAGATCGGAAAAAGTAATTAGCCAACCTAATTTATGTTCTTTTAATTTATGATTTTCTTTATCACTATAAATATCTAAATGTTTATGTTCATTTATAGTTCCATGACAATGGTGCCATTCTAATAAATCTTCCAAAAAGAAAAATGATAAAAATCCTAATAAAATTAAAAAAAACACATATTGGTTATTCCCAAGAAGTTCAATTCCCTCAGGAATAAGAAACAAAAAAGAGGATCCAAGAAGAACACCTGAAGAAAGTGATACAAGCGGGAATATGACTTTTTTTAATAATGATTCGTTTAACAGTAAAATTGCAGATGCAAAAATTGAACAACTACAAATTAAAATTCCTGATAATATTATATAAAACAGTGTCATGATAATTTAAAAATAAAACAACAACATTTAAAATATTAGAATATTAAGCAACTAGGAATTAGAAGATTTTTCTTTTTTTAACAAGCTTTCCTTGGCAATATTATAAAAATCATCCAACTCTTTGGGAGAATAATTTTCTATGCCTTTTGTCGCTAATTCTTCCATGATATTAAACCTGTTTTTAAACTTTTTACAAGTTTTTTCAAGGACAGTGTTAGGATCTAATTCCAGTTTTCTGATATATTGAATTGTCACAAATAGTAAATCTCCAAGCTCACCAGCTAAAAATTCAATTCTATCTTTTCCCTTTTTAGCTTCTTCTTTTACTTCAAGTAATTCCTCATCAATTTTTTTTAATGCATCATCCTCCGTTTCCCAATCGAACCCAACTTGACTTGCTTTTTTGCCTAATTTATAAGCTTTTAAAAATGGAGGAAAAGAAGAAGGGATTTGATCTAATAGGTGAACTGTTTCTGTTTTTGTATCTCTTTTTTCTTTTTCTTTTACTTTAGCCCAAATTCTATCTACATCTTCTGAAGTTTTTGCAGTAACATTAAAATCTTTTGATGGAAAAATATGTGGATGCCTTCTTATCATTTTTTGAGATAAATTATCGATTACATCGTCAATTGAAAAATTATTTTTTTCACTTTCTATTTGAGTGTGAAGCATTATTTGTAAAAGTAAATCTCCTAATTCATCTTTTATTTTAAAAGGATCATTTAAATCTAATGCATCAATTACTTCATAAGTTTCTTCGACCAAATTTTTTTTTAAAGTAGAATGCGTTTGTACTTTATCCCAAGGACATCCATTTTGAGGATCTCTAAGGTGAGCAATAATATCTTTTAAATCATTTAAATTTTTTTTTGTTTCCATTTTCTTTTTTTTTATTTTAAAATAAAGTTTTTCCTGTCATTTCCTTTGGTTGAGTAATGTTCATCATTTTTAATATTGTTGGTGCAACATCACAAAGAGCTCCATCTTTTAGATTAACTTTTTCTTTGTAACCAATTAAAATAATAGGGACAAGATTTGTTGTATGGGCAGTATTTGGAGTTCCATTTTCATTTATCATTTCCTCCGCATTTCCATGATCTGCAATAATTAAGCCTTGTCCTTTAAAAGACAATAAAGTATTAAAAACTTTTCCAACACATTCATCTACTGTTTCAATTGCTTTTATCGCTGCACTTTCTATTCCGGTATGTCCAACCATATCTGGGTTTGCAAAATTAACGACAATCAAATCATATTTTTTAGATGATATCGCTTCGATGACTTTATCGCAAACTTGATATGCACTCATTTGAGGTTTCTCATCATAAGTTCTAACTTCTCTTGGAGATGGAACTAAGGCTCTTTCTTCTCCTTCGTATTGTGCTTCTACTCCACCATTAAAGAAAAATGTGACATGAGGATATTTTTCTGTTTCTGCAGTCTTAAATTGTTTTAGTCCGTTTTTAGAGATAACTTCACTTAAATGATTTTTTATTTCTATACTTTTAAATAGCACAGGAAGATTATAAGTCTCATCATATTCTGTGAAACAAAGGATTCTATCTTTTGGTATGCAAGGAATTGAACGTTCAAATCCATCAAAATCTTCTAAACAAAAAACTTTAACGATTTCTCTCATTCTATCAGCTCTAAAATTCCAAAAAATAATTGCATCATCTTCTGTTACAGGAAGTTTTTCTAAAATAGCAGGCTCTATAAATTCATCTCCAATATTTTCATTATAACTTTTTTCTAAGTAATTAAGTACATTTGAAATTTCTAGAGCATTTGAATCAACATACATATCATAAGCCTTTTTTACTCTATCCCATCTTTTATCTCTATCCATTGCATAAAAACGTCCACAAATATCCGCAACTTTTACGGTTGAAAATAATTTTAAAAAATTAAAAAATTCCTCTAGTTGTCTTTTGGCATCCATCGGCTCAGTATCTCTTCCATCAGTGATAAGATGTAATACAAGAGTTTTATCTGTATGTTTTGAAAGGTTTTGTATTAAAAGTTTTAAGTGATCTATATGAGAATGGACACCGCCATTTGAGATAAGTCCAAAAAGATGAATTTTAGAATCAGATTTTAAACTAGAAATAAAATGCTTGTATATATCATTTGTGTCTAATTTTCCTTCAGATAATTCTCTTGAAATTCTTACAAGCCATTGTTCAACGACACGACCACCACCGATATTTAAATGTCCAACTTCAGAGTTTCCCATTTGTCCTTCTGGAAGACCTACAGCAAGTCCGCTAGCATTTAATTTTGCATGAGGATATGTTGCTAATAATTTATCAATATTAGGTGTCTTTGCTAATGCTATAGCGTTATGTTCATGATTTTTATTTATACCAAATCCATCAAGAATACAAAGTAAAGTACTCATTATTAGCTCCTTAAAAAAATAAATATTTTTATAATGAAAAACTTAATTTTATTATTTATCTATAATATTAAAGAAATCAAGATTCTTGAAATTTTTATTATTAAGTAAAATTGAGTAAAGAATATCAATTAAAATTTGCTCATTTTTTTCTAATTTAAAGTTTTTTTCTTTAATTTCATTTATCATTTTTTCAAAATATTCTCTTGCATCATCAAGCATTGATAATTTCATGCATGTTTTTATTGCTAGAAAATAAGACTTTAATAGTTCGGGGAAAACATTTTCTTTTAACATTGTATTTATAGTTGATACGACTTTTTTAGGCTCATTTGCCTTTATCCAAATATCTACAATCTCATTCCAAACGAAAGTCTTTTTAATATTTAAAGCAAGCTTAGTTAAAACTTGAACGGCTTCTTGAGCTTTATTGTCATGTAACAATATTTCGCTTAATTCTAATGCGGTTTCAGTATGAGATGGGGTAGATTGATGAAGACTTTCAAGAGCCTGTTTTCTTTCGATGCTTTCTTTAGGAGTTTCTTTTAAAATTTTTAAAAATTCGATATCTGTTTTTTTATCATCAATATTATTTTTATCTTTTGTTAATAAATTTATATTTTTTTGATACTCTAATGCATCATCATATTGCTTTATTTTTATAGCCTCATCTCTTGCAAGTGTTGCAATTGTGATGCAAGGTTTTGTATCGAAAATTCGTGCATAATTTTCCAAACATGAAGCATCATTTCCTAAAATTTCATGAGTTTTTGCAAGATAAAAAATTAGCTCCTCATTATGAGGAAAAATTTTTATTCCTTCTTTTAAGGTACCTAATGCTAAATTAAAATTTTCTTGTGAAAGAAATATTTTTGCTAACTCGATATAAGGAACCGTTAAAGCTTTTGTTTTTTTTAATTCTTCCCAGAGTTTTATAGCCTTTGAGTCTTCTTTTAGGCTTGTATAAATCCTAGCTTGTGTAATTTTTTCATTTATATTTTCGCATTTATTATTTTTTCTTTTTAATTGAAGTTCTTTAATATAAGATTTTAAGGATATGTAGCTTCCTATTAGTGATGCAATAAAAAATCCAACTAAAAAACTTGTAATTATTACAATTCCAAGTCCAGCTTCTATTACTTTATTGGGCCAGAAGGTTAAGTTGGTGTTAGTTTGGTTATTGATTACGACAAATGTAACAATTAAAATAATGAAAAGAATAAAAATAATTTTTTTTAACCAGCCTATCATTTTTGAAGTTCTCCTGTTTTAGAGTCGAATTTAATTTTGGGGGAAGTCTCCCATAAAGATTCTATATTATAATATCCCCGTACATCTTCTAAAAAAATATGGACAATGACATCATTGTAATCAATTAAAATCCAGTTGCCTAGAGAAAACCCTTCTAATGAGTATTCTTTTATTCCTTCTTTTCTTAGGGCTTCTACTATGTTATTTGCAATTCCTTGAACTTGCCTATTAAAGTGTGCACTTGCAAAAATTAAAAAATCTGTAAGAGATGATTTTTTTCTTACATCAATTATATTTACATCAAGAGCTTTTGTCTCAGATATAATTTTTATTATTTTTTCTAACAGTGGTAAGGAGTTTGAAGCATGTTTTCTTAAAGCCATATACATCCAATATATTCAAAAAATAAATAAACAAGAAAAACTTTTAATATTTTTTTGTTTAATTTTTTAGTAGTAATTATTTTTTCTAAACGACAAACTTATATCCGACTCCATGTACCGTAAGAATATGTTGTGGAGTTGTCGTCTCGAATTCTATCTTTTGTCTTAATTTAGCAATATGATTATCTACAGTCCTAGTTGTCGGATATGTGTTATATCCCCAAACCTCGTCAAGAAGTTCATCTCTTGTGACAACACTTCCTTTTTTTGCTATTAAACATTTTAACAGTCTATATTCTCTTGCTGAAAGTTCAAGAGGTGTGCTGTTTTTTTCTGCTTTGTAAGCTTTAAAATCTATATGAATGCCAGAAAACTCAATTTTATCAATATCTGCAGTGCTTTTATTTCTTCTAAGTAATGCTTTTACTCTTGCTAATAGTTCAAGCATTCCAAAAGGCTTTGCTAGGTAATCATCGGCTCCAAGTTCTAACCCTAACACTTTATCAACTTCCTCACTTCGAGCAGTAAGTAAAATAAGAGGGGTTGATATTCCTCTTTTTCTTAATTCTTTACATACTTGAAAACCATCCTTGTTTGGCATTTTTATATCTAGAATTATTACGTCTGGATTTTTTTCTTCAACTAATTTGATGCCTTTTATACCATCTTCAGCTTCCAATGCTCTAAAGCCTTCGGCTTCTAAATTCTTTATAACTAATTTTCTTACGCAATCATCATCATCAATGATTGCAACAGTAGTTTTTGTTTCCATATTTGTAGAACCTTAAAAATTTTAATATAAACAAAAGGTTAAAAAAATTATATGGTACGAGGAAATTTTTGGGTAGATGTTTTTTATTTTTTTATAGATAGCTTGATTTATTTAATAAAAATATGTATGTTGTTAAAAGTTATTTTTGAGCTTTTGATAGAGTTTTAAGAATTATTTCTATAAATAAGCATCAATCAATACAATTAAATCAATTTTATAATTATTTAAATTTTTATTTTAGTGAAGAAAAAATGGAAAATACTGCTAAAGATATTCAGGAAGTTAAACCTTATGCTGTTATAGCTACAGGTGGTAAGCAATATAAAGTAAGTGTTGGTGATATCATCGATGTAGAAACTTTAAGTGCGGAAAAAGGGGAAGAGGTTGTTTTAGATACAGTTTTGTTAGTAAACAATGATTCTTTAAAAATCGGAACGCCTTCTGTCGAAGGTGCAACTGTTAAAGTTAAAGTTTTATCTCAATTTAAAGGAGAGAAGCTACTTATTTTTAAGAGAAGACGTCGTAAGGGGTTTTCTAATAGGAAAGGTCATCGTCAAAATTTAACTAAGATTCAGATTCAAAGTATAAATTGTTAGTGTTTTTTGTAAATAAATTTTTAATTTAAGAGGTATTAAAAATGGCACATAAGAAAGCGAGTGGTAGTTCTAGGAATGGTCGTGACACAATTGGTAGAAGATTAGGTGTTAAAAAATTTGGTGGAGAGGCTGTAGTTGCCGGAAATATTATTGTAAGGCAACGTGGTTCTACTTTTCATGCAGGGGAAAATGTTGGCTTAGGTAAGGATTATACATTGTTTGCCCTAACAGATGGTGTTGTAGAGTTTAGGCAGGGAAGAAAGCAAACTGTTAGTGTTGTATCAAATTCTTAAGTATTAAAAATAAGAAGATTTTTCTTTTTTAATTTAATTATTGTAAAAATCCTTTTAGGTTAACTTAAAATTTTTGCTTTAAAAATTTTAAAGTAACTTAAAAGGATTTTTTATTGTGTGTGTAAAAACTTTGTACGTTTTTTTGTAGAGTTTTTTATGAAATTTATAGATGAAGCTAAAATTTTTGTTAAAGCGGGAGATGGTGGAAAGGGAGCTTCTCATTTTAGACGAGAAAAATATGTTCCACTTGGCGGCCCTGATGGTGGAGATGGTGGTAAGGGAGGAGATGTAATTTTTATTGCAGATAGAAATAAGCATACACTGTTAGATTTTAAATTTATATCCAAATGGGAAGCAAAAAATGGTGAAGCTGGTGGAAAGCAAAAATGTTTTGGAAAAAATGGAGATAATTTAATTGTTAAAGTTCCAATTGGTACTCAAGTAATAGACGTGGAAAAAGACCTGCTTATAGCAGATCTTGCGGAGGATAATCAAAAGTTTATTGTCGCTAAAGGGGGAAGAGGAGGAAAGGGAAATGCTTTTTTTAAGACCTCAACGATTCAGGCACCAATAAAATTTCAAACGGGTGAAGAAGGCGAAAGTTTAGAAATAAAGCTTTCTTTAAAATTAGTTGCTGATGTAGGGCTAATTGGTTTTCCTAATGCTGGAA